>CAJFNH010000012.1 GCA_904394195.1 Candidatus Gallimonas caecicola | reverse complement strand
CGAATTGAAACTTCATTCAGGTGGATAGAAACACAACGGTGACGCGTCGCGCCCCCTACGGGGTGCGCGAATTGAAACTTGCGTATCGTTCAATTTCGGAAATCTCTATGTGGTCGCGCCCCCTACGGGGTGCGCGAATTGAAACATTGCCTTAAATGCGTTCGCCGCCTTTTTGCAAGTCGCGCCCCCTACGGGGTGCGCGAATTGAAACCGACGACATATACGCCACCGTGATCAGCTCCGAGGTCGCGCCCCCTACGGGGTGCGCGAATTGAAACTGTCATTGTACCATTCCGAGCAATAGAATAGGTAGTCGCGCCCCCTACGGGGTGCGCGAATTGAAACGCAAAGGCGCTGAACTGCGACGTGCGCGACATTATGTCACGCCCCCTACGGGGTGCGCGAATTGAAACGAATCCCTGTAAAAGAACACGGGTGTGTTCAATGAGTCGCGCGCCACTGCGGGACGCGCGAATCGATATATGGAGCGGCGTCAGAAAAAAACAGTATGCCGCATTTGCACTTGACCAGTCTCCAATAAACGTATATAATGAAAGGCGAGAAATACGCTGAAAAACGATCGAAATGAAACATCAGTTACACGAAGAAGATTTCACCCGAATAACGTCATTGCTGCAGACGGAGCGCATGAAACACAGTGCGACCTTTCCGGAAATTATCGGCAAAACTTATGACGAGGAAACGATCTCCCGTATCCTTGCATATTTGCTGCAAATCGATTTCGCCTTTGCCGCATCTTTGCTTGATTACGGACAAAAAGGACGCATGATCTTACGGTCCTGTCAGGTCGAATGTGAAAAATGCCTGCCCGGCGGAAGAATTGATATATTTCTCACCGCGCGCGATGCGAATGGGCTCCAATATACTTTAACCATCGAAAATAAGATCAACAGTTGGGAACATGACGACCAGACGCAGACATACTACCGTTATATCACCGCCAATTACAGACAGTCGCGCAATACATTTCTCTTTTTGAAACCGACATATAACCAAAGCCCGTGCAAGTGTCCGTTTTTTGTACCGATCACATACAAAGAACTTCTTCCGTTGATTTCCGCGTGTGATCCGGTGGCGGAAGATTTTAAAAGACATATTCGAGAATACTTTGCAGAGAAGGAGATCCATGTGAGCGAGTGTGTAAAGGAAATTTTAAAAAATTATAACGAATTCCGGGAAATCCTTGCGGAAGCTGAAAAGATCCTTGTCATCGTACAACGGGATATATTCCAGGTGCTCCGGGATGAGATCATCGATACAAAAGAAGCCTGGGGTACGGAAATTTCCGGCGGAAGCCATCGCATTTTCAAAAAAGTATGGTGGCACGACGGTCTCCCGCACGAGAAATATTTCTTTTACTCTGAAATTTATTTTGTCCGTGACAGTCCGCAGGAGATCGTTGTGCAGAGCACCGTCAAACGGTACGGTACGCGCACGGCCGACAACAGCCTATATCGATTTTTATGCGATACAGACGCGGAAGGCACCTGGGATAACGCTTATTTCGTGCACTATAAAGCGGAATTTCATTCCGACAGTGAATTTTTCAGCGAACGCTGGCAGGATGAACTCAAACGGTTTGCCCGAAAAGAAATGAAGATAGCGATCGATCAGAGCGATCGTCTGTTTTCGGAATATCAGGCATTTCTTGCGGACGACCGGACTTCTGCCGCCGGCAGATAGAATATATTCATGAGCGCCCCGGATGGCTTTCATCCGGGGCGCTCGTCATGTTTTATTCCTTTGTTCCGCTATTCCCCATACAGAGCACACGTTTTCAGCGTCATATTTTTATCGGAAGCACGCGTACCCTTGTCATATCCCGCGCCCGAAAAAAGCCAGTACACGGCAGCATAGACTCTTCCTTTCGCCCGTAGGATGCAGCCGGACGCGTCCCCATCCGAAATCAGCCCCTCTTCACAAAATCCCGCGACCCCGCCGGCATAGCAGAGCCCCCGCGGTTGGATCGTGGAAACCCAGCCCATGCCTCCGGCGTCGTTGCTCATTTCCAGCCATGCGCTCACCTTGCCCGCTGCCGAACAGACAGTTATCGTTCCGTTGCAGTTATAGCCTGCCACGCCGCCGGCAAAACATTTCTGGCAATATTTAGCGGACTCCGGCACTGCCATCTGGTACAGATTGGACTGAACTTCGCCCGTAAAGCGGCAATCCTGTACCAGTCCCTGGTTGTATCCGACGATCCCGCCTGCAGCCACAAAGAATGTCATCCCCGTCTTCCATGATTTTGTTTTTGAATAGAACGACTGTGTGATCCATGTCTTCCACAATCCCGAGCCCTGCACGAGCCCGTGCGGATCTTCGGGATACAATTCCTGAAAACGATCTGCCGTATCGGAGGAATTTGCAACAACACAGACGTCCGTTGCCTTGCAGTCGCGGATGCTTCCGGAATTGATCGCCGCAATGCTGCCCGCATAGACCCGGATATCCCGATTGGTAAAATTCGGGGAAGCGACAATCTTGCCATTCTCCAATTCAAGATCAAACACCTGCCCACGGTTTTCACAGATCAATCCGGCGCCGACCGTTTCGGCAGAGATATCCCCCTCGCTGACCGTAAAATTTCTGACAGTGTGACCATCGCCGTCGATCGTTCCGGAAAACAACGCAATGGACTCAAGAATTTTCCCTTCAAGATCGATATCTGCGGCAAGCCTGTAAGACGCAGCAGGCGCCAGACGGATGGAGCAGAAATCTTCTGCCGTTCGGATAATATACGGATTTTTCTGCGTTCCCTCTCCCGAAACGCCGTTTTCGGAGATCCACTCCGTGGGCTCGGGGAGACGCCCGATATCTTCCTGCGTCAGATCGAAGGGCAGCATTTCATACGTCCCGTCCTGAAAACGTCCGGATTCCGCGCTATAATCCAGCATGAAATACTGCGATGCGACGACCGAATAATTTTCGCACGAATAATCTCCGCTGTCGAGATCATACACGATGGCGGCAAATACGTCCAGATCTCCGTAAAGAATCCAGCGGAAGAATCCGACGGGATACCGGTCGTCAAAACCGACTTCAAAGGAAGCCTGATAGCTTTCGGAATAAGAACTTGCCTTTTCATAGGAACTTTCCGCCGAAGACGTTGCAGATTGCCCCCATTGCTTGGAATACCCCAGATCGAACGAGGCGATTTCTGCAATATTGACGGTCCCGCCGACAGAAAAATTTTTCGTCCATGAAGTGCAATACCCTACCGAACGTTTTACCGCACCGGAAATCGACTGCGAAGTGTTATACCCCTTTTGAAAAGAGTATGTATAATCGTTTCCGCCGTAGTAGAACGCCTCCGCGTCTGTCTGCAACGGCACTCCGTTCAGCTCCCCGAGATAAAACATGTAGTAGTAATGATCTTCGTCCCGATAAGAGATCATATTTTCCTGAACTTCTCCGGCCGGCTCTGCCTGATAGCGGCTGGCGGCCTTCATCATAGAAAGAACGGGCGTATCGGAGTTTTCAGGTGCTTCCTCCCTCCCGTCCTCTTCGGGCCCTTCGTCCTCTTCGACCTCTTCGACCTTTTCGGCCCCTTCGCCCTCTTCGGCTCCTTCGCCGATCCCGGAAACGGGAACGTTCTGTCCGGAGTTTGCGCCCTGTTCATTTGCAATGTACCCGCATCCGGACAAAACCGTACCCATAGCCAAACACAAAGCAAGCAATACACACACGATCAACCTTTTCATTTTCATTCTCTTCCTCCTGATTATTTCGTTCTGTGTTTTGCGTTCTGCATCCTGACCGATCGGTTTACGGATCCATGTTACGCCTCCCCGGTTTGCGGCAAAAATAATATCTGACCTGATTTGCTATGTCTGCATTATACCATCGCAGACGGACTGTTTCAATCAACAACAAAAGCCCTTTTTACAAGTTTGTTCCGCAAAAGACACATTTCTTGTAAAATTTACAAGTTCTGTATCGCTCTGCAAAATCCCCTGTAAAAAAGGCATTTTGACTCTATGGCTATATGCAGTTTTGAATTTTACGCCTTCGGAACGCGTCCGTCATTCCAGCCGCCGTTTCAAAGCGCTGCCGCTCCCCTTTGAAACGGCGGCGAAAAAATTATTGCTCCGTATCATAAAACACAACGACGTCGTCCAGCCGTACATTTGCGATCCGGCAATAGTAGAGCATATCTTCCAGGGATACCGGCGTTTTGCCGCTTTCCCAATTAAAGATCACGCTCTCTGAAACAAGAAAGATCCGGGACAGCTCAACACGGCTGATGCTGTTGTCCATTTCATATCTGCATGTTTCACACATTCCGTCGCAGTCGCCCTTGTCGAGATTGAGCGTTCTGCAGACAAACCGCCGCAGGGCGATGTTGTCCCTGCGCAGCAGCTGCAGATTTTTCCCTGTCTTTGTCCAATCAATACATTTTCTCTGTCCGGTACTCATTGCCTTTCCAAAACCAAACATTTTTCTGAATTATGCTGCAGCCGATATCCGGAACGAATTTTCGCTGACAGCATATCATTATTAACTATTATATCATCTTGCAGATCATTTGACAAGAAAAATCTTTTGTATGCGCTGCCTTTGCGCCGGCTGCCCGGCCCCCCATATATAAAACGAAAAATGAGAGAGGCGAATAAAGTCCTCTCTCATTTTTGTGGTGCGAGTAATCCCTTCACGGCACTCGGGAGCGTCGTCGGCGGATAGAGTTTCTGCTCTTTCGGGCTTCAAGCTTCGCCGCCTCCTCGCGCGGATTTGAAGGAATTTTCAAATCCTCTTATCCCGCACGAAAAACGGCACCCTTTCGGGGTGCCGTTTTTGGTGCGAGTAATCGGATTTGAACCGATACGGGATCGCTCCCGAGGGATTTTAAGTCCCTTGCGTCTGCCGGTTTCGCCATACTCGCATAGAAAAATTATATCAGCCGCGCGTGCAAAAGTCAAGCGGCTGGCACCTTCGTAACGCGGGAAATCCGGGATATGCGCATGATTCTACCGCAATTCGACTATGTTCTACCGCAGGTATTTGACAGAAACGCTCCCCTCGCTCTATAATGAACGCAAGATCGGAGGTGGACCTTGAACGAATTCGGAAACTTTTTATATTCCCTGCGCAAAGAAAAAGGCATGACGCAGCAGGAACTTGCGGATCGGCTGGGATTGACCAATAAGGCAATATCCAAGTGGGAAACGGGGGAAGCATTCCCCGAAACGGCGCAGCTTGTGCCGCTTGCCGATGTGTTCGGCGTGAGCGTGGACGAACTGCTGCGCGGCAGGCGCAGCGCCCCCGCCGCAAACGCCGTGCCGCAGCCGGCGGCCATGCCCGCGCAGGGCGCGCCCGGGACGGCTTCGGCAGATACCATGTCCGAAGCAGCCCCCGAAACCTGGCGCAGAACGCGCACCGTCATTCTGATCGCGGCGGTCTGCATCGTGCTGTTTGCGCTCGTCTATCTGCTTGCGGCATGCCTGACGGACAGGATCGCGCAGCGGGAGGTCGTCGTGCGCGGCTGCATATGCCTCTTTCTGATGGCGCTTGCCGTTGCGGGAAGCTGCGTGGCGGGGATCGTTCTGACGCAGGCGCTGCATGCCGCAGCCACGGCAGAAAAACGACGCGCTCTGCTGCACCTGCGCCCGATGATCGTCGCGGGACTGCCCCTCCTCATGCTCGGCATCTGCTGTTTTGTGTTCTTCCCCCTCTATGCCATGCCCGAATACTACCATAACTCTGCCTTCATCGCGGGCATGGCGGCAGGCGGCGTACTGGCAGCCGGAGCAGCGCTCCTCTTTGCGGGCGGCATCGGCGGATATCTTTCCCGCCTGCATAAAATGTGAGCAGAGCAAAAATGCCCCCGCGCAAATTCCTTGCGCGGGGGCGTTGCGTTTCATTCTGTGTTCCGATTATTTGGCAGCGTTCAGAATATTCTGGAGCACGTTATCGGGCGCCTGTTCATAGCGGGCGAAACTTTCGGTGAATTTGCCCCTGCCCTGCGTCATGGAGCGCAGGCTGGTCGCATAGGTCAGAAGTTCCGCCTGCGGCGCTTCCGCCGTGATGACCTGCATATTGTCCTGCGTGTCCATGCCGATGATGCGGCCGCGGCGCTTGTTCAGATCGCCCATGATATCGCCGACGTACTGTTCGGGCACGGCGATCTTGAGGTGCGAGAGCGGCTCAAGCAGCACGGGGGACGCCTGACGGATGCCCTCTTTGAAGGCGATCTCCGCCGCCGCCTTAAACGCGGCTTCCGAGGAGTCGACGGGATGGAAACTTCCGTCATAGAGCGTGGCGCGCACATGGATGACGGGATAGCCCGCGAGCACGCCGTGCGGCAGACACTCCATCAGCCCCTTCTCAACAGCGGGGATATACTGTTTGGGAACGGTGCCGCCCACGACCTCTTCCACAAATTCGAAATCTTTTTCACAGGGCTCGAAGCGGATCTTGCAGTGGCCGTACTGCCCGTGTCCGCCCGTCTGCTTCTTGTGTTTGCCCTCGACGTCCGACTTGCCGCGGATGGTCTCGCGATAGGCGACGGCAGGCGTGCGGAACTCGGCGTCGGCGCCGAACTTTGCCTTGAGCTTCTTCTGGATGACGTCAAGGTGCACTTCGCCCTGCCCGCCTACGAGCGTTTCGCCCGTGTCGGGATTTTTGCTGATGGTGAAACTCCTGTCCTCCTCGGCAAGGCGGTTGAGGCCGCCGAACACCTTATCCTCCGTGCCGCGCACGCTCGCATACACCGCCATGAAGAGCACGGGCTTGTGGAAGGGAATGGGATCGAACATGACAGGCGCGCTCTCATCGCACAGGGTGTCGCCCGTCCCCGTATTGGCAAGTTTGCTGACTGCGCCGATATCGCCCGCGCCCAGCTCGGGAAGCGGCTCGAGCTTTTTGCCGCGGATGAGGTAGACGGCGCTGATGCGCTCCGTCGTCCCCGTGTTGGGATTGAGCACGCTCATGCCCGGTTTGAGCACGCCGCGCACGACGCGCAGATAGTTCATCTTGCCCACGAAGGGGTCGACGGCGGTCTTGAACACCTGCGCCGCGAAGGGCCCGTCGGGATCGCAGGGAACGCCGACCACCGTATTTTTGACAAGGTCGGTCGCAGGCTGCTCGGCGCGTTCCGCCGCCTCGGGCAGGTACTTGACGATCTCGTTCATCAGATTGATGACGCCCTTGTTCTGCAGCGCACTGCCCGCCATGACGGGGATGACGTTGATGTTGAAGATGCCCTTGCGAATGCCGTGAATCATGTCCTCGCGGGACAGGAAGCCCTGTTCGAAGTACTTCTCCAGCAGGACGTCGTCGTTTTCCGCCGCCGTCTCGGTGAGGGCGAGCTGCATCTCCTCGTAGTCGCGGCGATATTCCTCGGGCACCGCGATCTCCTCGGGTCCCGTGTTCGTGAAGTGATACGCCTTCCCGGTGAGCGCGTTGGCGTTGCCCGTCATCTTCTTGCCGTCCATGATGGGAATCTGGATGGGCGCGAGCAGCGTCTTGTATTTTTCGCGGAACGCCGCAATTGTCGCGGGATAGTCGGCATTCTCCTTATCCATGCCGTTGATGAAGATGATGACGGGTTTTTTGGCGCGCAGGCACAGCTCAAGCGCCTTCTCGGCGCCCACCGTCACCGTGCCGTTCGCACCCGTCACAACGACCGCCGCGCCGCATGCACGCAACGCCTCGGATACCTCCCCTTCGAAATCATAAAAACCGGGCACGTCGATCAGGTTGACCTTGACGTCCTTCCAGGTGATGGAGGCAACGGAGAGCGAGACGCTCATCTTGCGCGCGATCTCCTGTTCGTCAAAGTCGGAGACGGTCGTGCCGTTCTCCACCTTGCCCATTCGCTCGATGACGCCGCTGTTGAACAGCATCGCTTCAAAGAGTGTGGTTTTGCCTTCGCCGCTGTGCCCGATGATGGCCACGTTGCGGATATCTTTTGCCGAAATGCTCATATTTTGTCCCCTTATCAGAAATTGCAGCCGCCGGGAATTGTGCGTTTGTGACAGCCGCTGTATCTATTATACAGGAAATCGGGAAAAAATCAATACCCCCGGCAAAAATAATTGCCTTTTACGGCAAAAAAACGTGCGGCAGACATACTTTGTCCGCCGCATGCGATCGTTTTCTTTCGTACCCATCAATACAGGATCTGCGCCGTATCGGGAAGGGAGAGCACTTTGGCATTGTCGCCGCGCACGGCGTACCTTCCGTACTCCCAGTCCTCATGCGGAATGAAATACACCCGCTTCTCGCGCCAGGCGCCGCGTGCCTCCTCCGAAAGATAGCGCTTGAACAGCAGATCGCGCATCAATGCGCGGCTGCAATCCACGATGGCCGCCGCATAGTCATCTGCAAAACAGTCGGCGATCTCGCCGCGAAGGCTGACGGCAAGGTAGATATCGGAAAACACCGTTCCCTGCCCCGTACAATGGCGGCAGGGCTGCAGGAAGAAATCGGCCGCATCGTTGTTGGTGCGCTTGCGCGTGAAGAGCGTAACGCACATATCCCCCATCGGCGAGACGCGGCTCTTGGCGCGGTCGTGCCCGAGCACCGCCGTGAGCTCTTCGTCCACCAGACGGCGGTGCTCCTCCTCCGTCATATCGATAAAGTCCACCGCCACCAGCCCCCCGATGTTGCGCAGGCGCACCTGGCGGGCGATCTCGCGCGCGGCGGCAAGGTTGGTGCCGAACACCGTGCTCTCCAGGTCGCTGTCCCCCGTGAATTTGCCCGTATTGACGTCGATGACCGTCATCGCCTCCGTCTTGTCGATGACCAGATATCCCCCGTTTTCGAGCGCCACGGTGCGCGACGCGAGCGTATGGAGCTGATCGGCGATGCCGTACTCACGAAACATGCTCCTGCCGCCCTGACACAGCGTTACGCTGCGCTCCGAAAGATCGGGGCGCATGCGCGCGAGCTGTACCATTTTCTCAAAGGTGGCGCGTTCGCTCACATAGATATGCGTGACGCCGCCCAGACTGTCGCGCATGATCTTGAAGGGCAGATCGTACTCGCGGTGAACGACGTCGCCCACGGCAGCCGACTGCGCCGAACGCTGCACGGAACGCCAGATGCGCTTCAGGTATTCCGATTCGATCTTCAGATGCCGCCTGTCGGCCTCTTCCGCCGCCGTCCGCACGATAAAGCCGGCGCCCTTTTCGCGCAGCTTGTCCGCCTCTTTCAACAGGCGCTCGCGCACGGCGGGATCGGTGATCTTGCGCGAAATGCCCAGAAAATCCGTCTGCGGCAGATAGATGAGCGTCTTGCCCACAAAGGAAAGATCGCAAGTCACCTTTGCACCCTTGGTACCGCGCGGAGGTTTTACGATCTGCACGAGGATCTCGTCCCCTTCGTGAAGATCGGGCGCGCGCACGGCGTTTCCCTCGCCGTCATATGACGTGAAGAGCGCGTTGCCCTCGCCCAACGGAAGATAGCAGTTGCGCTCCAGCCCGCAGGCGATGAACGCCGCCTGCATGCCGGGAACAAGGTTGCACACCTTCCCCTTGTAGATATTGCCCGTCAGTTCCGCGCTGTTGCCGCGCTCGAACGCCGCCTCGGCAATTTTCCCGTCCTCCGCATAGACGGCGATCTGTGCGCCGCAGATGCGGTCAAAAAACCATTCCTTCCTCATCCGGAAACGTACCCTTTTCCCCTCCGTGAGGGATCTACCATGTTTTTCCTATTGTATCACACCCGACGGGATTTTTCAAGTCTTTTTGAAATTTCAGAGCGCGGGCAGAAGCTCCGAAAGCTGCGCACTCCACCTTCCCGCACGCACCGCGTCCAGATATTCCTCCTCGGAGAGCTCCCCGAGGAACTCGCCCCCCGAAAAGAGCACGAGCACGAGGTATTTTTCCTCGCGCAGGTGGCGGAAGGCGTCCTGCACCGTGCGCTCCGCCGCAATGACCACGCGCCGCTCCTCCAGCCCGCGCGCGAAGCTCTTCTCGCGCGAAAAGGTCATGCGCGCATACCGCCCGCCCCCGAACGCCCCCGCCGCCAGCAGCACGCTGAACACGAGCGCCGTCCAGGCGGCGTCAAAAAAACACGTCCAGATAAAGTAGGCGAGCACGCCCAGCGCGGTGAGCAGCGTGACGGCGCGGCAGACGACATTCGCCCTGCGCTCGCCCAGCGGCGAGAGAAGAAGGTGCAGGATCCTCCCCCCGTCCAGCGGATAGGCGGGCAGCAGGTTGACGAGAAAGAGGGAGAATGAGACGCTCGCCGCCGCCTCGGTATAGGGATAGGTCTCGGGAAAGAGCCACCAGAGCGCAACGAAGGCGAGCGCCGTGACGGCATTGGCGAGCGGTCCCGCAACGAGCACCGCAAGCTCCTGCTTTTTTCCGATGCCCGCAATATCCCCCGAAAGCACCGCACCGTAGGGCATGAGCACCAGCTTGTCGAGCGCAAAACCGTAGCGACGCGCGACAAACGCGTGCGCACACTCGTGTTCGGCGGCGGCAAGCGCCGCCGCAAGAAAGAGCAGCAGATCTCCCGTAAATGCGGAGACGAGCCCCGCCGCCAGAAAGAGAGGGTGGATGCGGAGCCGGAACTTTTTGTCAGCTCCAGGCAAGCGTTCCCCCCTCCACGCTCACACAGTCAAGAAGGCTGCCGCCCTCGTAGAAGGTAACGCGCACGGGGTGCGTGCCGTCCGTATAGGCGAGCGGTACGTTGCTGCGCACACTGTCTCCCGCCGCAAAATAGACGTTCGTCAGTCCGCTCATGACGGTAGAAAAGGTATCGGAGTGCCGCAGCTCCACCGTATAGCCGTTTTCCGCATCGCCGTTGACCGCGGCAACTTCGCCGTCGCAGGGCGCATACACCGAGCACGCGGCAGTAAAGGAGAGCACCCCCGTATCGGAGACGGCGAGCTCGACGTCGGTGAATTCGTTGACGACGGGCGAGAGCGTGAAGTCCTGATAGGTGCGCGTATCCGCGGTATCCGCTTCTCCGTTCCACAGTCCCCGCACAAAGGTGTTGATGGCGCTGTCCGTCATAAAGATATTTGTAAGAAAGATGGTCGCGCACAGCGCGCACACGGCGATGAATTCCCCCCAGAGGATGCGGCGGGAAAGCTTTGCGCGCCCGCCCTGCGGCGTCACGTCGCGCTCGATGGGCGTGCTCTGCGCGTAGGCGGGATCGGACGCCTCCACACGGTCGTTCACCGTATCCACCACCTTTTCGGCAAGGTCCTCTTCCTTCGCACGCTTTTTCCTCTCCCTGCGGTTAACGGTCACCGTCTCCACGGGGATCTCCAGCATTTCGGCATAATTGAGCTCTTCGTTCATAACCACACCTCTTGATGAATTGTCGGGCGGTCTATCCCGCCAAGCTATCATAATGTATGCCGCTTGCGGTGCGTTTAGAAGAAAAAAACGCTGTCGAACGACGTCGGCAGCGCGGTTATTTGTGCGATTTCCCGAAAATCAGGGCTGTTCCCCCTCCTCCGTCTCAAAATCCACCGATACGGACATCGCGGTGTCGGTCACCGCGTGCATGTACGGCTTGACGGTATGGGCGTGATAGCCCGCCGTCTGGTAGCGCTCCAGCGCGGCGCGGTCCGCGAGCGTGACGATGAGCACAAGGTCATACGAACGCGGAGAGCGCAGCGTATCCACGCCCGCCTCCACGGCGAGCGCCGTCTCCTCCCGTCCGCGCATGGACAGCAGCATCTGCCGCGCCTCCCGAGCGCTGCAGCCCTCTTTCATCCTGAAACAAACGATATGCCTGATCATACTTCCTCCGATGTGTTTTTTGTGCAATGTATATGCAGATGTCCTTTCGCTTCTTCCCCTCTTTCCAAAGGGGCGTCGCGTCGGTCTTTCCTCTCCACTCCCCAAAGGGGCAAGGCCGGCCTTTCCTCTCCGCTCCCCAAAAGTGCGTGCACCGGTCTTTCCTTTCCGTTTCCCAAAGGGACAAGGCCGGCCTTTTCCACTCCCTCCCCTCTTCCCCGCGGGAAGGGGGGGAAACAGGGGGAATGGGGCAGAAAAGCATTGTGCGTCAACGCACGTTCATGCGGAAACGAACTTTTTGTAGGTCGCCGCAACGATGCGCGCGGCTTCGCGGGCTTCCTCTTCCGATGTGCACATTCCGAAGGAAAAACGCACGCCGCGCAGGGACTCCTCCTCGCTGCGCCCCATCGCCATGAGAACATGCGAAGGCAGCGCGCTGTGCGCCGAACAGGCCGCCCCGCCCGAACAGGCAACGCCCGCCAGATCGAGCGCGTTCAGAAACGCCGTGCCCCCCCTTGCAAAGGTGAGGTGGGAAATATTGGGCGCGCGCCGCTCTCCGTCCACGCGCACGTCGCCGCCCAGTTCGCAGAGGATATACTGCTCGAAGCCGTCGCGCAGCGAGCCGGTGTGGCGCACGAACGCTTCCCGTTCCGCCTGCGCAAGCGCAAGCGCACGCGCAAACCCCACGGCGCCCGCCACATTGGAAGTGCCGCCGCGCAGTCCGCGCTCCTGTTCGCCCCCCGCGATGAGGGGCGCGAGTGGCACCCCCTTTTTGACGATGAGCGCCCCCACGCCCTTGGGTCCGCCCACCTTGTGTGCGGAGAGCGCGAGCGCGTCGCAATGGCGCGCGAGCTCCTTCAGATCGCAGGAGGCAGCCGCCTGCACGCAGTCGGAAAAGAAATACGCCCCGTGAGCATGGGCGGCGCCGGCAAGTTCTTCCACGGGCTGCACGCAGCCCGTCTCGTTGTTGACCGCCATCACGCACACCAGCGACATGCCCCCGCTGTTCGAAAGCAGATCGCGGACATGGTCGGGGGATACGACGCCGTCCTCCCCCACGCGGCATACGGCGTACCGAGCGCAAAAGCGCGCCGCCTGCAATGCCGCCGCGTGTTCGATGGGCGAGAGCAGCACGCCCCCCTTCCCGTCCTGCGCGATGCAGCGCACCGCCCAGTTATCCGCCTCCGTACCGCCCGAGGTGAAGTACACTTCGGCAGGCTGTACACCCAGAAGAGCGGCGATCTCATCGCGCGCCATGCGCAGCGCGAACGCCGCCTGCCTGCCGCAGGCATGCAGAGAATCCGGATTGCCGTACTGCTGCGTAAAACAGGGCAGCATCGCCTCCAGTACCTCCCGCCGCACGGGGGAGGTTGCAGCATAGTCCAGATAGATCATTTGACAAGTTCTCCGATGATATAGCCCGCCATGATGAGCCCCATGGCGGAGGGCACGAAGGGAACGGAGCCAACCATGTCCGCGGTGCGTTTTGCGGGGCGCTCATCCGACCAGACGACGGGCAGGTGTTCGACGCCCCGTCTTTTGAGCTCCCTGCGCAGGATGCGCGCCAACGGGTCGGTGTGCGTTGCGCACAGGTCGCTCACGCGCAGCGCCGCCGCATCCACTTTGTTCCCCGCCCCCATCGCCGAAACGACGGGCACTCCCGCCGCCTGCGCCGCGCAGACGAGGTGCACCTTTGCCGTCATATTATCGATGCAATCGGCAACAAAACTGTACCCTTGAAGGGGCACAAGATGCGCCGTTTCGGGCAGATAAAAGAGCTCGTGCGCCTCTACGCGGCAGGCGGGGAAGATATCGCCGATGCGCTCCCGCATGACCTGTACCTTTGCCCGCCCGACAGTGGAATGCAGGGCGACGAGCTGACGGTTGATATTGCTCTCCTCCACGCGGTCCTTGTCCACAAGGGTGATCTGCCCCACGCCGGCGCGGGCGAGCGCTTCGGCACACCAGCTGCCAACGCCCCCCAGGCCGAACAGGGCAACGCTGCTCTTTTTGAGTTTTTCCACACCGTCCGCCCCCAGAAGCAGGGCGCTGCGGCTGAACTGCTCTTCCATGGCTCTATTATACCGCAGGCAGACGCCTTTGTCAAACAAGAAGGAGCCGCGCCTTCCGGCGCAGCCCCTTCGGTGTTTTCATTCGGCTACCCCACCCTACCCTCCCCTTACAAAGGGGAGGCGGGAAAATGGGAAGATTGCCTTTGCTATAACAGCGTGGCAAAAGGCGTCACTGCGTTATGCCTTTTGCGCCCCGATTTGCCGCTCACGCGGCTTTCGCGGAAAGAGTGAAGCCGCCGCGGGTATACTGTTGCGAAAATAGCGGCGGAGAGGCTATAAATCTCTCCCGCAAGCAGGGTTGCCCTTGCTACAATCATGCTGCGCAAGCAGGGTTGCCCTTGCTACAATCATGCTGCGCAAGCAGGGTTGCCCTGCGCAGCGCGCCTCAATTTGCCGCTCACGCGGCTTTCGCGGAAAGAGTGAAGCCGCCGCGGGTATACTGTTGCGAAAATAGCGGCGGCGAGAGAAAACCCGCGGTCAGCCGAAGGCGTGCCCGCGGGGTGTCTCTCAAACTCACGGGAATTCTTTTCGTCAGTTCGAAAAGAATTTCGTGAACTCTTTCACTGCCAGTCGCAGACGTTGACCCACTTGTCGAGGAATTCCTTCTCCTCCGGCTTGCCCTTGACGGACTGCGAAGCCGCAACGATGGGAAGGATGCGCTGAACATACTGGATCGCCGTATCCGTCTTGGTGCAGAAGAGATTCAGATACTTTTCCGCAAGTTCATCCTTACCCTGCAGTTTGAAGATGAGATAGGTGCGCGCAGCGTCCGCCGAGCCGTTGCCCTGCGTGGCGTGCGACCAGTCGATGATGTAAGGCGTGCCGTCCTTGGTGATGATGACGTTGCTGGGCTGGAAGTCGCCGTGACACAGTTTGATATGGCGGGGCAGACCGTCCAGGCGCATATGCAGGTCATAGCGCACCGTGGCGGGATAGGCGCTCGACGAGATCTTCATGTGCATCTTGTCGCGCAGATGCCCCAGGAGCGGCACGCGCTCCTTGCTCATGCGGATCTGCAGGTCGACGAAGAAATTGAGGTACTCGTCCTCCTTTTCGGGATGCTTTGCCATGAGCGACTCGAGCGTTTCGCCTTCGATGAGCTCGCGCACGATCGCCCACCTGCCGTCCACCACGGTGACGGCAAGGATCTTGGGGATGTTGAGGCTGGTCTCCTCCACGCGCGCCTGGTTGAGCGCTTCGTTGAGAATGTTCGCCTTGGAATAGCTCTCGTCAAATGACTTGATGAGCTTGTCCCCGTCGCGGTACAGTTTTTTGCCCGCACTTTCATGAATGAGTTCCATAGTTCCTTTATCCTCCTTTTCCATAGCATATTATATACGATTCTTTGCCCGTTGTAAATACCTTTTCCGAAATTTTTCCGCCCCTTTTGGCGAAAAAAATGCCGCGGCAAGCCGCGGCATACATATCCCGATTTTGCTTTATTGCGCCTCTTCCGCGCCCTCCTGCGTCTTCGTGCCGAGCACCAGGTCAAGGCAGGCGATGCGCTCCTCCAGTCCGGCGAGCTGCGCGCCCTCTTCGGTGGACGAGAGCTTCTCGTTCTCCCGGCACAGCCGCACGGCGACGATCAGCTTGCGCGAAAGGTAGATGAACAGAACGAACGCAAGAAAAGTCAGAACGCCGAATACGATGGTCAGGATGGTGGGCACGGAGCTCTGCGTGCGCAGAAGGTAACTCGAGCTCACCAGAATCCCTACCGCGAAGACGACAAGCGCCGCAAGGCAGGCAAGAAAGCGGACGAGATAGTACTTTCTGTTCGCGGCAAAGGGCGCCCTGCGCTCCGCCTGCGCCGCCGAAACGCGTTCGCGCAGCGGCTGCGCCCGGGCATCCGCTTCGGCGCGCTCGGCGCGCAGCTGTTCGCCGAACGCCTCCAGCACGCGCGCGCGGCACGCCTCGTCCGCAGCGGAGAACTCCTCGGCGGTCTCCCGCTCGAGCAGGGGGCGCACGTTCATGTAATTTTCGGTGACCGCCGCGTAGAGCTTTTCCTCCGTTCCGGCGGAATATTCATAGCCGAGCGCGTCGCGGAACTGCTCCGCCGCGGCGGCATATTCGCCGGCGGCAAACTTTTCATCGCCGGCGGCAACGCGCTTTTCGCTCTCGGCGTGCGCTTCCGCCCGCAGGCGTTCCCTGCGCTCGAGTTCCTCCTTGAGCTGACTGGGCGTGAGTCCGACAAGATCCTCGTCATAGTCGTCGCCTTCAAACTCAAGAGTATAGTCCTGTGCGGCCTCTTCGGGCTGCTCCGCGTCGGAGGAGAGCTCGTCCACGACGTCCTCTTCCCCGTCCGTGCGCCTGCGCTTCACGCCGCGCAGTTCGTCCTTGTCGATGATCCTTTCTTCCATCGTTATCTCCTTCCGCGCCCCGCGGACGCGTCCATATTTATGCCGTCGGAACGGTGTGCACGCAAAGCGCCGCCGCGCCGCCCGCATACCGCGCGGCAGCCGCACGGCAGGCGCGGGCGCTGCCGAACACCGCATAGCACGCACTGCCCGAGCCCGTCATTCCCGCGCCCGACGCGCAGAGCGCCGCAGCCGCCTCGAGCGCCGCCGCGACCTCGCCGTTGAGCGACGCGGCAGCCTGCGTGAGCGCATTGCCGAACAGCCGCGCCCCGCGCGCGCCCTCCCGCCGGAGCAGGTCGATCGCCGCCTGCGTGCGGGCGGGATAGCGCTCCCCGCGGCGGTCATACTCCGCAAAGCACTGCGCCGTTGCCACGCCCGAGGGCGGGCAGAGCAGCAGAAGATACAGGGGGGGCATGTCCGCAACGGGCACGATCCGATCGCCCCTGCCCGTCATGCGCGCCCAGCCGCCCGTAAGAAGGTACCCCGTGTCGCTGCCCAGCCCGTCGGCAAGCGCCTTCAGGCGGACCATGTCCGAGGCTCCGTAGAGCTTTGCAAGGGCGCGCAGCACGCCCGCCGCATCGGCGGAGGAGCTGCCCAGCCCGGCGCCGACGGGGATATGCCGCTCAATGAAGATGTCCGCACCCTGTGTGCCGAACGCCTGCAGGAATGCCTGCGCCGCACGCAGGGCGTTGTTCCCGGGCGGAATGTCGTCCGCCCCGACGCCGCCGATCGTAACGCAGACCCTTTTGTCGGCACGCCGGCGCGCCGTCACCCTGTCGCTCAGGTTTATCGTGCAGACGAGGGTATCGAGCAGGTGATATCCCCCCTCGCTGCCGAGAATGTCCAGCGTAAAGTTGACTTTCGCGCGCGCGCTGACGGTGACTCTTTCCATCTTTGCCATTGTAGCACATTTTCACACACAATGCAAGAAAGTTCGCATGAAAATTTGCGGGCACGGCGCATGCCGTGCCCGCAGTGCTTACAGCGCTTTCTTCCGGTAGATGATGACGCGCTGTCCTTCACGGATGGGAAATTCCAGATCGGGATTGCTTTCGACCACTTCCTCGGGCGACTTGTTCAGCCGTTTGGCAAGCTCCCACAGCCCGTCGCCCGCACGCGGGACATACACGCTGACGGCGCAGTCGTTTTCGGCGACCGGCTCCCCCTCCTCGGCGGAAGCGACCAGGCGCACGGAGGCGTGCAGCCGCTCGGTGAGCGTGAATTTGAGCGTTGCCTCGGCGTCGATGCAGCCCTCCTCCTTCTGCCGCGCGCTCAT
>CAJFNH010000011.1:517-17963 GCA_904394195.1 Candidatus Gallimonas caecicola | reverse complement strand
TCCGTCTTTGTGGACGGGGAGAGGGACAGCAACGCCTGCGTCATCACGGTGGAGCGCGGCGGGTTTGCCGAGGTCGCCGTTGCACAGCTTGCCGAAGGGGAGCACACCGTCAGGGTGCTCAAACGGCACGACTCGTTGCGCAATACGCTCGCCTGCGGCACGCTCACGACGGACGGGTATTTTCTCGAAGCGCCCGAGCGCCCCGCCATTAAAATCGAGGCGTACGGCGATTCCATCACCAACGGCTCGGGCATCCTGCGCGAGACGGACGCGCAGGCGCACACGGACAGCGGTGAATACACGGCGCGCACGCAGAACGCGCTGCAGGCGTATGCCGCCGTCGCGGCGCAGCAGTTGGACGCAGAGCTGCGCATCTACGGCAGGGGCGGCATCGCCATGGCGTACAGTACCGACCGCAACACCGTCTCGTCCAACTATGCGGCGGCCGCGGTCGATCTGGACAGCGCGTACTTTCCCTACGACTACAATTCCTGGACGCCCGACGCGGTGGTCATCTATCTGGGGACCAACGACGTTCTCATCTCCGCGCAGCATGATACCGGTTTCACCTTCGACGGGCTGCGCGCGGCGTTCATCAACTTTTTGCGCACCGTCATCGGGCCCTACTACGGCAGGGAGACGCCCGTCTTTTTGTGCTCGGGCATGATGGTGCACGATTCGGGGCTTGCAGAGTGCATGCAGTCCGTCAAGACGGCGCTCGCGAGGGAATTTCCCGCCCTGGAGACGCTGGAGTTCGATGCCTGCGCGATCGGGCATCCCGTTGTGGCGGAAAACGAGGCGGCGGGCAAAATGCTTGCCCGCGCGATCGCAGAAAAAATATCTGATTGAGAGCAGGAGAAAGATATGGATGCAGTAACGTTCGCCGAAGAGCGGTTGATGATCGAGACCTACCCCGAGGCGGCGCGCGAGGAGCTGCCCATGTTCGCCAAGAACAGGGTGCACCAGCGCACATCGGGCGATCCCTATCCCAACAAGGTCGTGCTCGAGGCGCAGCGTGCCGTGCGCGAGCCGCGCGAATACACCGTTCTCAAACTGGAAAACGAGTTTCTCGAACTCGCCATCCTGCCCGATTTGGGCGGAAAGATCTGGTATGCGCGCGACAGGAAGAACGGCTACGACTTTTTCTATCGCAACAACGTCGTCAAGCCTGCGCTCATCGGGGTGCTCGGCTCGTGGACGTCGGGCGGGCTGGAATTCAACTGGCCCTTCCATCACAGGGCGTCCACCTTCATGCCCGTCGATTACGCGGTGGAGCGCACGCAGGACGCCGTCACCGTGTGGCTCTCCGAACATGACCCCATTGACCGTATGAAGGGCATGGTGGGCATCTGCCTGCGGGCGGGGGAGTGCGTGTTCGAAACGCGCGTCAAGCTTGACAACACAACGTCGCTGCGCCGCTCCTTCCTGTGGTGGGAGAACGCCGCCGTTCCCGTCAATGAGAGCTACTCCATTTTCTTTCCCGAGGACGTCAATTACGTCCGCTTCCACTACAAGCGCTCGGTGACGGGGTACCCGATCGCCGACAGCAGCCGCGGCGCCTACAACGGCATCCTCTTTGACGGACCCACCGACATTTCCGAACACAAAAATACCCGCCAGGCGACTTCCTATTTCAGCGCCCGATCGCAGTTTGATTACTTCGGCGGCTACGACCATGCGCGGGGGGCGGGCGTCGTGCACGCGGCGGATCACTATATCTCTCCCGGCAAAAAGCTGTTCACCTGGGCGTACGGGCAGCTTGCAAAGACGTGGGAGAACGCGCTCACCGACGCGGACGGGCAGTATGCGGAGCTCATGGCGGGGTGCTATTCTGACAATCAGCCCGACTTTTCCTGGCTGGAGCCCTTTGAAACAAAGACCTTTTCGCAGTTCTGGTATCCCATCCACGGCTGCGGCGAGCCGATCGTGGCAAACGCGCACGGCGCGCTCTTTCAAAAGGACGGAAAGCTCTTCTTCCAAAGCGTGCGCCCGCTGAAAGGGGCGCTCCTCACGCTGCGCACTTCGGACGGCGAGCAGACGCGCACCGTCGACCTTCCCGCTTACACCGCGGCGGAACTTGCCTTGGCAAAGGGCGTGCAAAGTGTCTCTATCCGCACGCGTACGCGCACTGTTCTTTCCTATACGTTCGGACAGATTTACGACCGTCCCATTCCCGAGCCGCGCAAAGAACTTCCCGACTTCAAAAAGGTGAAGGGGGCGCAGGAGCTCTATCTGGAAGGGGTGCACATGCAGCAGTACCGCTCGCCCGAGTATTCGGGGGAGGCATGCTGGCTGGAGGCGCTCGAGCGCGAGCCCGATTACGCCCCCGCCTGTGTGGCGCTCGCCGAACATTACCTCGGCAAATTCCGCTATGAGGACGCACTCGGCATGGCGGAGCGGGCGGAACGCTCGCTCACGCGCTTCAACGCGCGCACGGAGAGCGGAAAGGCGCGCTACTTAAAGGGGCTCGCCCTGCTCGGGCTTGAACGGTGGCAGGCGGCGTACGACGCCCTTTCCGAAGCGGCTTGGAATATGGACGCGGTATGCGCGGCATGCTTCCACCTGGGCCTGCTCGACCTGCGGGCGGGGGAGTATGAGAGCGCATGCACGCACTTTGCGCGCTCACTTTTCACGAACGGCGCCTGTGTGCCGGCGCGCGCCTTTCTGGGATGGGCGCAGTACCTTGCGGGCGAACGTGAAAAGGCGGAGCAAACGCTTGACGAGGCATTGAGGTGCGACGCGCTCGATCTGTACGCGCACATGTTCCGCGCGCTCATCGCCAAGGACTTTGCGCCGCTTGCCGCGCTCATACGCACGGACGCCACGCAGACGGCGCTCGACCTTGCCGAATATCTTCTGGAGGCGGGCGCACACAGCGCTGTCCTCGCGCTCTTTGACGGGCTGGAAAAGGTGCATCCGCTGGGTGCAATGCCGCACTATGTGCGCAAGGCGCTCACGGGCAAGGGGCGCGTGACGCAGGGGGAGGGGATCGCATTCCCGTCCCGCGCGTTCGAACTTGCGGTGCTGCGCAAGGCCGTCGCCGACGAGCCGGGCGATCTGCAGGCGCACTATCTGCTGGGCTGCCTTCTGTATGCCAAGGACTGCCCCGCGCAGGCGCAGCAGCACTTTGCGCTCTGCGCGCAGGGGAGCGACTACAGGGCGTGGCGCAACCTGGCGGCGATCGCCTATACGGTGCACGACGATATCCCGCGTGCGAAGGAGTGCATGCGCAGGGCACGCTCTCTTGCGCCCGAGGGCGAAAAGCAGATCGTGTTCGAGAGCGCATACCTCATGGCAAAGACGGGCGAGGAGCCCAAGGAAATCGCGGCGTATCTGGAGCGCGCGGGGCATGATCGCGACGATCTGACCGTGGAGCTTGCGCGCGCATATGACCACATGGGCAGTCCGGAGCGTGCAAGGGAGGCGCTGCTTTCGCGCAGCTTCGTGGCATGCGAGGGAGGCGAGCACTACATTGCGGACGAATACATGTATGCGGGCTACCTCATCGGAAAGCGAGCGTATGAGAGCGGCGACTATGCGGGTGCGCTGCAGGCGTTCACGCAGGCGCAGACCCTGCCGCAGTCGCTCGGCTCCGGGCTCTGGAACGACGTCAAGCGCGTCCCCTTCCGCTATTTTGCGGCGGCGTGCCTTGAAAAACTCGGACGCCGCGGCGAGGCGGAGGAGGTGTACCGTTCCTTCCTGAAATACCGCTTCGACTACTTCTCGGACATGTACCTCATCTCGCTCGCCTACTACGTCGGAAGGGCGTACGAGGAGCTGGGCGAGGCGAAAAGGGGCAGAGAGCTCGTGCAGGCAAGACTGGCGCAGTTCGAGGCGGAATGGGAAAAGGAGGACACGGGGTATTTCGGCACGACGCCCTTCTTCCTCGTGTTTATCGACCGCCCCGCCCGCGCGCGGAAGCAGTACTATTCCTATCCGCTCATGCTGTTCTCACGCTTCCTCGGCGACGAGGCGCGCGCGGCAGAGTATGAAAAGGTGCTGCGCCGCGAGACATATGGCTCATATCTGTACGATTTTACCCGCTGATCCATTTGCCGGAAAGATCCGCCGCCGTTGTGCGGCGGATTTTTCGATGCAGGGGGTTGAAATTTTTTTGCAGCCGTGGTAAAATAGGGGTAGGCGTTGGGAGCGCCCTGATATGATCCATGTTCTCATCGAAGAAAATTATGCCCATAACAACCGCATCGACCTTATCCTGCAGGGTATTTCTTCTATCGTCAAGCGCAAGCGCATCGGGATAAAACTGTACACGGACATTGCAAAGCTGGGCGAAAACGTGCGCGTCGTCGTCCTCTTGTGCGCCTCGCTCAAGTGGGCGACGGACACCATTGAGAGTCTGAACGCCGTCGGCATCCATCCGCTGCTGTTCGGCTTTCAGTATATCGACACCATGTACGAATACAGCTGCATCACGCCCACATACACCAAGACGATGTACCTTCTGACCAGCCACCTTCTCTCCCGCATGCCGGGGGAAACGGCGCTTTTGGGCTACAACTCCGACTCGCTGCCCGACAGGCTCAAGCTCATGGGCGTGCGCCATGCCGTAAACACCTTCGGCGTGCCCATGAAGGTGTTTAAAAACAACGGCAATGTGGCGGCGTGCATCGCCGATTTTGAGGAAAACGGCGGCGACGTGAAGAATATCGTGTGCGTCAACGACGGCATCGCCGTCATCCTGCGCAACGACTATCCGCATCTTCTCGAGGGGCGGCAGATGTGCAGCTGCAGCGGCATGAAGATCTCCGATTATCTCACGCCGCGCTATCCGACCAGCACCATCAACTATTTCAAGGCGGGCACCCGGCTTGCCGAACTCTATCTGTTCCTGGACAAGAGCGAGGTGATCGGCTCCACCGTCATGACCATCGATATGGACATCCATACGGGCAGCGGCGAGATCGAGGACAGGATTCCCTTCAAGGGAGTGGCGCACAGCATCGCGGAAGTGGACTATTACGGCGACGCACTCGTCAAGGAAGTGGAAAACCTCGACCGCATGCTTTCCCTCTGCGACGGGCTGGACATGGATATCCTGCGCGACACCATGCAGGGCATCCCCTACGAGCAGATCGCGGAGCGGCGGCACCTTGCGCCCAATACCGTCAAGTACCGCGTGTACGCCATGGTCAAGAACGCGGGCGTTTCCTCGCGCAAGGAATTGCTCGCGGAGATCGAAAAATTCAGGCTCGATCTCAACCTCGGAAGGTAAAAATACAAAACTTCATACAAAAAACCGAAAAAAGATTGTCTTGAAAAGCGTCCTGTCTTCCTGTATAATAAAGGTACAGAAGGCAGGTTTTTTTATGAAGATCAAACGCAAAAAAATTGTTATCCCGACCTATCCCGTGGGGGAGCCGGAGCCGCTTCCGCTCTTCTTTGAAAAGCGGCCCTATCAGGGGGCGAGCGGAAAGGTGTACCCCATACCCTATGTCCCCACGCTCTCGGACGAGAAGAAGGACGTCGCCTATGACGGCTACGTTCTGGAAAACGAGTATATCCGCGTGGAGCTGCTGCCCGAACTGGGCGGGAAGATCCACAGTGCGCTCGACAAGACCAACGGATACGACTTCGTCTACCACAACCGCGTCATCAAGCCCGCCATGGTGGGGCTGGCGGGACCGTGGGTGTCCGGCGGCATCGAATTCAACTGGCCGCAGCATCACCGTCCCACCACCTTCATGCCCGTACACAGCTGCTGCGCCCGCAGCGAGGGCAGGCGTGCCGTATTCATGGGGGAAGTGGACTACTTCCATCGCATGAAGGGGATGCTCGCGCTCTCTCTGGAGGACGGGTGCTCTTGTATCCGCGCCGACGTCACGGTGTACAACGCAACGCCCGTGGCGCATCCCTTCATGTGGTGGGCGAACATGGCGGTGCAGGTGAACGACGATTACAAGATCGTGTTCCCGCCCGATGTGGAATACGTCAACGACCACGACCGCCGCGCCGTGCTCTCCTGGCCGGTCGCCAAGGGGGTGTATCGCACCGCGCGGCCCTACGACTACGGCGAGGGGACGGATATCCACGTCTTTTCCGCCGTCAAGGTGCCCTCCTCCTTCATGGTGTCCAGAGGACAGTCGGAAGGGGATTTTGTATGCGGCTACGACGCGCGCGGCGAGCGCGGCGTGGTGACGGTCGCCGATCACTTCATCGCGCCCGGCAAAAAACTCTGGACGTGGGGGAGCGGAAAGTTCGGCGAAAAGTGGTGCGCCAATCTGACGGACGACGGCTCGCAGTATGTGGAGCTGATGACGGGCTGCTATACCGATAATCAGCCCGACTTTACCTGGATCGCGCCCTACGAGAGCAAAAAATTCACCCAGTACTGGTATCCCGTGCGCGACATCGGCGAGGTCAAGAGCGCCACGCCGGAGGGTGCGTGCAATCTGGAGGCGCGCGAGGGCGGCATCTTTGTGGGCTTTTACGCCACGCGCCTGCGCGAGCGCTGCCGGATCGTGCTCACTGACGGCGACAAGGTGCTGCTCGACGAGCGCGCGGACGTCTCGCCCGCCGCGCCCTACTGCCGCAAGCTGGAAGGGGAACTGCATGCGGGTATGCGCCTTTGCGTGAGCGCGCAGGAGGGGGAGGAGCTCGTCTCCTACCGTATTGCGGAGCGCGGCAAAAAGCAGCCCATCGAGCCCCGCCGCCCTGCGCTTCCCCCCAAGGAGATCGGAACGAACGAGGAGCTCTGGCTCAACGGCATCCATCTGGAGCAGTACAAACACTTTGCCTATCGCGCGCAGGACTACTTTGAAGAGGCGCTCGCGCGCGACGAAGGGGACGCGCGCTGCAACGAGGCGATGGGGGATATCTGCCTGCGCCGCGGGGAATATGCCGCCGCAGCGCAATATTACACCCGCGCGATCGCCCGTCTGACGCTGCGCAATGACGACCCCGCCCATACGCAGCCCTATTACAAGCGCGCCCTCTGCCGCTTTGCGACGGGGGACATGGAAGGCGCGCGCGACGACGCCTGGCGCGCCGTATGGAGCTATCCCGTGCGCAGTGCGGGCTATTACCTGCTCGCCAAGCTCGCCGCGCAGCGCGGCGAACGGGAGGAGAGCCTGTCTTTCCTCGACAAGTCGCTCGAGACGAACGGCGGACATCTCTGGGCAAAGTATATGCGCGGCGTCCTGCAAAACGACGCCTCCGTCTTTGCCGCCGTCGCCCGCGAGGACCCTCTCTTTTTCGAGGGGGTGCAGGAGGAGCGCCGCGCCGTGGACTTTGCCGTGGAGCTCATGGAGTTCGGCTGCCTGAAAGAGGCGCAGGAAGTGCTCGAGCGGGCGGACGACGGCGCGATGAAGCATTACTATCTTGCCTATGTGTGCGAAAAACGCGGGGACGTGAACGGAAAAATGCGCCATATCGCGCTGGCGGACGCCTGCGACTGGCGCTGCGAGTTCCCCGCGCGCACGCAAAGCATTGCCGTGCTGCAGGCGGCGGGCACGCCGATGGCGCATTACTACCGCGGCTGCATCCTATACAATCTCGAGCGCTGGGCAGACGCCTGCGCGGCCTGGGAGCAGACGGTGCGCTCGCTCGACTTTGCGCCCGCGCTGCGCAACCTTGCGCTCGGTTATTACGACCATCTCTCCCGCCCGCAGGATGCCCTGCGCTGCCTGGAGCGCGCGCATGCGCTGCTCCCGGAGAGTGACCGAATCTTCTACGAGCTGACGCAGCTCGACAAGGCGCTCAACGTGCCGATTGCTGGGCGGCTTGTCCGCTATGAACGGGAGGAGGCGCTCACGGCAAAGCGGGACGACTGCACGCTCGCCTATTCCGTTCTGTGCACGGTCAACGGTGAGTATGCGCGCGCGCAGCAGCTGCTTCTTGCACACCGCTTCCATACCTATGAAGGCGGGGAGGGGTACCTCACGCAGCATCACGCCTGGCTGCATTTTCTGATGGGGCGGCGCCTGCTCGCGCAGGGCGAGCCCGCCGCCGCAGAGCGCATCCTGCTCGACGGATTGGTGTTCCCCGAAAATTACGGCGAGGAAAAAAACTATTTTGTCAACGACGCTCCCATCTACTCCGCGCTTGCAATGTGCATGGAGCGCGAAGGAAAGAAGGGGGAGGCGGAGCGCTATTGGAAGCTTGCCACCTCCACCAAGGGCACGCCGACGGTGCACAGCTATTTTCAGTGTACCGCGCTGCGCGCGCTGGGCAGGGCGCAGGAAGCGCGCGATCTTGCGCGCGAGATGGTGCGTCTCGGGGAGGAGTGCATCGCAAATGCCGCCGTCAATGACTATTACGGCGTGGGTGCGCCCGCTTATCCGCCCTTCGGATATGACATTGTAAAGGCGCATACGCTGGCGGGCAGTCTGTTGGCCGCTTTCGGCAGCCTTGCCCTGGGCGATAAGGCGCGCGCGCGTGCGTGTGCGGAAGAGGCGCGGAAGATCGACTGCGCCGACTTTTCGCTCCGGCTGCTCGATCTGCTGCTCTGCGGCGAACTTTAACGGTATGATCGGAAAAGGCGTCCTTTTTCGGGCGTCTTTTTTTGTTGCAGGCCGGCGGTGCGATTGACAGTGCGGGCAGCGGGTGCTATAATGATGAAAAACACAGGAAGGCGGAAAAAGATGAATACGCGCACGGATCTGTATGAATATTTTGCAATGGAGCGCGGCGATGCGGAAAAAGGGTATCTCACCGCATATCTGCATGCCGATCTTACGGAGATGAAGAAGAAGCGGGTGCGGCCCGCCATGCTCGTCATTCCGGGCGGCGGCTATACCTGTGTATCGCAGCGGGAGGGAGAGCCCATTGCGCTTCGCTTTTTTGCGGAGGGCTACAACTGTTTTGTGCTGGAATACGACGTCGCGCCCCGCTGTTATCCAACGCAGCTTCTGCAGGCGGGCATGGTGATGCTCTATCTGCGGCGGGAGGCGGCGCAACTCGGGGTGGACGGTACGCATATTGCCGCCGTCGGCTTTTCGGCAGGCGGTCATCTTACGGGCTGTATCGGGCTCTTGTGGGACGACCCCGCGCTGCGTGCGGCATTCGGTGCAGAGTGCGAAAAGATTTGTCCCGACGCGCTCGTTCTGGCCTATCCCGTGGTCACGGCGGATGAGCGCTTCTATCACGGCGGCTCCTTTCGTAATTTTTGCGGCGGTCGGGTAAATGCGCAGGATTATTCTCTGGAAAAGAGGGTGCGCTGCGGCGCGCCGCCCTGCTTCCTTTGGGCGACCACGACGGACGACTGCGTGCGGGTGGAAAATTCGCTGCTGTTATATACGGCGCTCAAGGACGCGGGCGCGTCAGTCGAAATGCACCTGTTCGAGAAGGGCTGGCACGGGCTCTCCACGGCGGATGCGGAGGTGAACGACGCGCTCCCCGCTCCGGAGGCGCGCGTGCGCGAATGGCTGCCGCTGGCGCTTTCCTTCCTGCGCACGCACGCGTTCGAAGTACAGATCTGCGATCGGTAAAATGTATAACTATGCGATGCGGGCAGAAATATGCCCGCATTTTTTTGTAGTTATGCGACAATGGTGAATATAAGTCTATAATATATGCTTATGGACGGCATAAGTAATCGATAGGGAACACGGGCAAATTTCCGCTTTTGTACGTTTGGCAAAACGGGCGGGATTTGTTATAATATTGGAAATCAAAAGAGCGCCGCGCTGCGGCGGAAGGAGAAAGCATGATGGATTATGTAGAGAGAGTTCTTGCGCAGCTCAAGGCAAAAAACCCCGGTGAGCCAGAATTTCACCAGGCGGCAACGGAGATCCTGAACGGACTTCGCCCCGTCGTTGCAAAGCACCCCGAATATGAGAAGGCGGCGCTTCTGGAGCGCTTTGTCGAGCCCGAGCGCGTGGTCATGTTCCGCGTGCCGTGGGTGGACGACGCGGGCAAGGTGCACGTCAACAAGGGCTACCGCGTGCAGTTCAACAGCGCGATCGGTCCCTACAAGGGCGGGCTCCGCTTCCACCCGACGGTCACGCTCTCCGTCATCAAGTTCCTCGGTCTCGAGCAGATCCTGAAGAACAGCCTGACGGGGCTTCCCATCGGCGGCGGCAAGGGCGGCTCCGACTTCGATCCCAAGGGCAAGTCGGATAATGAGATCATGCGCTTCTGCCAGAGCTTCATGACCGAGCTCTGCCGCCATATCGGGCAGGATACGGACGTTCCCGCGGGCGATATCGGCGTGGGCGGCAGGGAGGTCGGCTTCCTGTTCGGACAGTATAAGCGCATCCGCAACGAGCACGTCGGCGTGCTGACGGGAAGGGGCCTTTCCTACGGCGGCAGTCTCGTCAGAACGGAGGCGACGGGCTACGGGCTGGTATATATGGTGGAGGAGGCGCTCGCGTGCCGCGGCGACAGCCTTGCCGGCAAGACGGTGGTCGTGTCCGGCTCGGGCAACGTCGCCATCTATGCCACCGAAAAGGCGCAGCAGCTGGGCGCAAAGGTGGTCGCGCTGTATGACTCCAACGGCTATATCTATGACAAGAACGGCATCCAACTCGACGTCGTCAAGCAGATCAAGGAAGTGGAGCGCGCGCGCATCAAGGTGTATGTAGAGCGCGTGAAGGGCGCCGAATATTATGAGGGCTGCTCCGGCATCTGGAGCATTCCCTGCGACATTGCCCTTCCCTGCGCCACGCAGAACGAGATCGACGCGGAGGCTGCGCGCCTGCTCGTCAAGAACGGCGTAAAGTATGTGGGCGAGGGCGCCAACATGCCCTCCACGCTCGAGGCGATCGAAGTGTTCCGGAAGGCGGGCGTGGTGTTCCTTCCCGCAAAGGCTGCGAACGCGGGCGGCGTAGCCACGAGCGCGCTGGAAATGGCGCAGTCGAGTGGCAGAATGTTCTGGACGTTCGAGGAAGTGGACGCCAAGCTCAAGCAGATCATGATCAACATTTACCACAACATGGACGACGCGGCGAAGGAGTACGGCGTCGAGGGCGACTATGTTGCGGGCGCGAACATTGCGGGCTTCAAAAAGGTTGCCGACGCGATGATGGCGCAGGGTATCGTATAACTTCGTCACAGATCCCCGGCTTTTTTGCCGGGGATTTCCTATATCATCGATTTTGCTGTTGCGCACGGTTGTATTTTCGTGTGCGATATGCTATACTTGTTCTATGGACCCCATCGATATCATCATTCTCACATCGCAGGAGGACGGGCAGGAGGGCCCCGCGCCGCAGCCGCCCGAAAACAATGCGGTGCCGCCCGAACAGCCGCAGCCGGAGCCGGACCTGAAATATAAGAACGGCAAAGAGGTCGTCAAAGGGGGCGTGCTCGGTTTTTTCATCGGCCTTGCCGTCATCGTGCCCGGCGTGAGCGGCTCCACGGTCGCCATCATCTTCAGGCTGTACGACAAACTGCTTTACGCGCTCGGGAATATTTTCCGCCGCTTCAAAAAATGTGCGAAATTTCTGCTTCCCATCGTGCTCGGGCTCGCCGTCGGCTTTGTATTGGGCTTTCTTGCCATCCAACGGCTCATCGATATCAGCCCGTTCACCGTCATCGGATTGTTTGCCGGACTGATGCTCGGCTCTTTTCCCGCCGTGTACGATGAGGTGCGCTCGGAAAAAAAGACGCCGTTGCGCGTCGGGCTCTTTCTGATCGGGCTTGCCGTGCCCGTTGCCATCGCGCTTTTTTCGGTGTTCGCCTCCGAAGGCGCGCAGTCGCTGGAAGGGCTGAACGTCGGGCACTACATTCTGTTTATCGTGCTCGGCTATCTGGTGGCGGTCACGCAGGTGGTGCCCGGGTTGAGCGCCACGGCGCTTCTGATGGCGTTCGGCTATTTTTCCTCCATCATGGATTCGGTGCACCTGTCCTATTGGCAGCAGAATCCCGCCGTGTTCGGCGTGTATGTCTGCCTTGTCGCGGGGTTTGTGGCAGGGCTTGTCACCTTCTCCAAGCTGCTCACCAAAATTTTCGCAAAACATCGCGCGGGTGCGTTTTTTGTGATCGTCGGGCTGTCGCTTGGCTCCATTCTGACCATGTTTTTCAATCCAGATATCTACGCCGTATATCAGAGCTGGACGACAGCGCTCAACGTGCTCGATCTGACGTTGGGACTGGTGCTGTTTGCCGTCGGGATCGTCGTTGCGTATCTGTTTGTCCGGTATGAACGGAAAAAGAAGGGCGCTCCGCCCATGTTGGAGAAAAAATGAAAGCGACCGCCCGCCGTCAACAGACGGAGGGCGGTATTTCATAATCGGCGATCGATGCGGTATTTTCCCAAATGGCGCGTATTTCGTTTGATTAAAGGGGAAGAATATGGTATAATCTCCCTCGGAAAAGATAAGGAGAAAGCAAAATGTTACAGGTCATCGGCGTCAGCCTGCAGTACGGCAGCAAGAAACTGTTTGAGGACGTCAATTTAAAATTTACTTCGGGCAACTGCTACGGCATCATCGGCGCGAACGGCGCGGGCAAGTCTACCTTTTTGAAGGTGCTTTCGGGCGAGATCGAGCCCAACAAGGGCGAAGTCGTGCTCGGCAAAAACGAGCGCATGTCCGTACTTGCGCAGGATCAGAACAAATACGATTTCGAGACGGTGCTCCGCACGGTCATGCTCGGGCACAAGCGGCTCGTGGAGATCATGGACGAGAAGGACGCGCTCTACGCACATGCCGATTTCACCGAGGAGGACGGCGTGCGCGCCTCCGAGCTGGAAGCGGAGTTCGCCGAACTGGGCGGCTGGGAGGCGGAGAGCGAGGCGGAGACCCTGTTGAACGAGCTGGATATCCCCGCCGAGTTTCACCAGATGCGCATGGGCGAGCTGGACGCCAAGCAGAAGGTGAAGGTGCTGCTTGCGCAGGCGCTGTTCGGCAATCCCGACGTGCTGCTGCTGGACGAGCCCACCAACAACCTCGACTTGAAGACGGTGCGCTGGCTGGAAAATTATCTTCTGGACTTTGAAAACACCATCATCATCGTCTCGCACAACCGCCACTTCCTGAACAAGGTCTGCACGCACATCTGCGACGTGGATTTCGGCAAGATCAATCTGTATCTGGGCAACTACGATTTCTGGTATCAGACCTCGCAGCTTTTGGCCCGCCAGCAGCGCGATGCCAACAAAAAGGCGGAACAGCGCGCCGCCGAACTCAAGGAATTTATCGCCCGCTTTGCGGCGAATGCCTCCAAATCGCGCCAGGCAACCTCGCGCAAGAAGGAACTGGAAAAGCTGACCATCTCCGACTTCAAGCCTTCCCTGCGCAAATATCCCTTTATCGACTTCAAGTTCGAGCGCGAGATCGGCAACGACATCCTCGCCGTCGAAGGGCTGACCAAAGAGGGGTACTTTGAAAATGTATCCTTTACCGTGCAGAAGGGGGACAAGATCGGCATCCTGTCGGACAAGTCCACTGCCGTCACCATGCTCTATGACGTTTTAACGGGCAAGGCGCAGCCGGACGCAGGCACCGTGAAGTGGGGCAAGACCATCTCCTTTTCCTACTTCCCGCAGAATAATTCGGAGTATTTCGACGGGTGCGAATTCACCCTTGTGCAGTGGCTCTCGCAGTTCTCCAAAGATCACTACGAGGAGTATCTGCGCGGCTGGCTGGGGCGCATGCTCTTTTCGGGCGAGGAGGCGCTCAAACAGGCAAAGGTGCTCTCGGGCGGCGAGAAGGTGCGCTGCATGCTGGCAAAAATGATGCTGGAAGGGGGAAATTTCCTCATCTTTGACGAGCCGACAAACCACCTTGACCTGGAGTCCATCACTTCGCTCAACAACGGTCTGACGGCATTCAGGGGCTGCATGCTCCTGACCTCGCACGACCAGGAGCTGATGAACACCGTTTGCAATCGCATCATCGTGCTGGACGGTACCAAGACGTTCGACAAGAACGTCACCTTCGACGAATACGTCGATCTGATGAACGTATAAGCCGCATCCAAGAAAGCGCGCCGCCCTGTCTGAAACAGGGCGGCGCGCTTTCTTGCTTACGTTTATTTTTTTGTGCTCTCCGCCTTCAGGCGCGCGTCCCGGGCGATCACGCGGTCCATGAGCGCAAGCGCTTCGTCCGCTCTCTGCTGCGCGGCTTGTGCACCGTCCGTTTCCTGCTCGGCGCGCGCCCCCGCTCGACAGGCGGCAAGCTCGTTGCGCGCCTGTCCGAGCAGCGTTGAAATGCTTGCGATCTCGCCGTCCCGTTCCTTTTCCGCCATGCGGTCGGTCAGATAGATGAGTTTGTCGGTGCGGTAGATGAGTCCGGAAATCGCCTTTGTAAGTTTCAGACGGGGCAGCGTTCCGTCCTCTACCGTTTTGCGCAGGGAAGCAAGTTCGCTGCACAGGTCGGCAAGTTTTTTGCGCAGTTCATTGTGGCGGGGCAGCCGCGTTTTGCTGCGCAGAAGCAACAGGATAAAAATACCCACGACGATGATCGCCGCATATACGACGTATTCGAGGATGAGCCGGGTGGGGTCGGCCTGTGCGGCTGGCTCCGTCGTCTCCGCCAGCATGCTGCAGAAAAATGCGTTCATGCGTCCTTCCTCCCCTGCGGGGCGTTCCCGCGCATACGAACTTCCAACTGATTGTGCGGCTTTTCGACGCCGTGCTTGTCCAACGCCTTCAAAATGATCTCGCGCAGGTCATAGTAGAGATCCCAGTATTTTTCCGTTGTCCCCCAAGCGCGGACGGAGAGTTTGAGCGTGCTCTCGCCGTACTCGGCCAGCACCACGGATGGCTCGGGTGTCTCTACAACGTATTCATATGCCCGCACGCTCTCCAGAAGGAATGCTTTGACCTCGTCGATATCGCAGGAGTAGGGGACGGGCACGTCGATGACCACCCGCCGCAGCGGCATATCGCTGTAATTTACAAGTTTGCTGCCCAGCACCTCGCTGTTGGGCACGATGATGGTCTCGTTGCTGTAAGTCAGGATCTTGGTGTTGAACAGGCGGATATCCTGCACCAGTCCTTCCATGCCGCCGATGCATACATAGTCACCCTTCTTGAATGGCTTGGTAAAGATGATGATCACGCCGTTCGCAAGGCTTGCAAGGCTGTCTTTGAGAGCAAGAGCGATGGCGAGGGCGACTGCGGAGAATGCCGCGATGATGCCTGCCGTGGAAAACCCGAGCGAGCTCACCACCACGATGACGAGCGCGACATAGAGAACGACGGTGATGATGGACACCACAAATGTGGAAGCGGATTTGTCGAGCCGGCTGCTCTTGAGCGTTGCCGAACGCGCTATGACCTGTACGATGCGGATGATGACCAGTCCCAGCACCAGAAAAGCGACGGCGCGTACGATGGCAAGCCCCGTGTTTTGCACGAAGTCCTGCCCGATCTGCTGCAATGTTTCCCAAATCTGATCCATAGATCGTCTCCTTAATAGAGAGTATAGCATATTTTCGGCAAAAAAACAAGTCAAACAGAAAACGCCGCGCAAAAGCGCGGCGGCATTGCTTATTCGATGGCTTTGAGGGATTCGTTCATGTTGATCTTCACGATCTTGTGGCGCAGCATGAGCGTGACAAGAATGGTGAAGACGACGGACAGGATGGGGGCAAGCACCCATACGAACCAGGAGATGCCCGGGATGGAGCCGAAGCTCATTACCCGGAACACGAACAGACAGAGCAGGCAGCCGAGCGGGATCCCGAAGAGGATGCCGATGCTGCTCGTAATATAGATCTCGCGGTAAATATAGCCCGCGACTTCGTTGTCGTAATAGCCGAGCACCATGAGCGTAGCCAGTTCGCGTTCGCGCTCGCTGATATTGATGTTGGTCAGCGTGTAGGTGACGACAAAGTTCAGAAGCGCTGCAAACACCAAAATGATGACGGATATGGTGATCATTGCCGTACCGCCGATGTCCTGGAAGAGGCAGCAATCAAGCACGGCGAGCCCTGCCAGAACGAGCGCGGTGGAGAGGGCGACGGAGACGACCGTCATCAGAAAGCGCATGAAGAATCGCAACACATTGCGCATCGTCGACTTATATTTGAAGGAAAGCCTGTTCCAGATAAGCGGGATGCGCTCAAGGAACACTTTTTTGCCCGACTTTGGCGTCTTGGGGCGCAGAAGATCGGCGGGTTCCTGCCGGGTAAGCTTGAACCCTGCAATGGCTGTGGCTGCAAGCGTTGCGACCAGAATGACGGCGAAGGTGATGAAAAAGTAGACGAGCGAGACGTGGGATGCGTAGGGAGGAAGCGTGTAGTTCCATTCAAAGTTGACGTAAACGATGCGCGCCAGACCCAGTCCCGCAAAATATGCGCCCGCGCCGCCGATGAGCGTGCCGATGAGGGCAAACAGCAGGTATTTTGCAATGATGCGCGCGGGCGAATGTCCCAGCGTCAGCAGACAGGCGATCTGTCCGCGTTCTTCGTCCAGCAGGCGCGTCATTGTTGAAAGCACCACCAGAATTGTGACAAACAGGAATACCACCATCAGAACGTAACCGATGCTGGCGATCTTGCCCGAATATTCATGAAAGGATGCGAAGGAAAAATTGTCGTGCAGTGTGAGCGCTTCGTAATATGCCGCCGCATCCTGCGCCTCGGTCTGCGTGTCAGAAGAAAGCAATCCTGCGATGGCTGCTATCTCCTCATTTACATAGTCGTCATACCCTATGCCGAATAGGGTGTAGTCCGCGCGGTCGGGAAGAGCGATATAGATCTGATTGAGCAGTTCGGAAGCGGGGATGGCGACTTCCGTTTCACGGATGATCCCTTCATCGGGCAGAGGGATCTGCATATTTCCCATTGAAACGGTTCCCGTGATGGTCGCTGTCGCCGCAGTGTCGATCAGGTTTACGCCGAACACATAGAAGACGGCGGAAAGATCCAGCATCTCTTCTTCGTCGTCGGAAGCGGGGTCATCCGTGTAGCTGATGTCGTCGCGCACCGCCATGTGCAGGGGGTTGAGAACGGTGCCGCCCAGTACATAGGTCTGTTCTACGGGGATAGTCGCCGTAAAATCGCCGGACAGAGTTGTACCCGTATCCGGATCGGTGAGGGTGTCCATGCTTTGCGTAACGGTTGCGGACAGAGCAAAGATCTGCCCGGCTTCATAGGCGGGAAGCTGTTCTGTGGAACGCTCCGCATATACGGTGATCGCGCCTTCCGGGGCAGAAGATATGTCGTAATTTTCTACGGACGTAAGCGTATTTTGCGATACATCGGCAGGGGAGGCGTATTCATACAGGTAAACGCGTACGATACCGTCTGGGACATTTGTGAAGGATACCTGCGTTTCATTGATCGTCGCCTTTGCATCCTTTACTTCAAATTCCAGCATGCCGCCGCGCAACACGTTCTCTTCTGCGTAGCGCTGCGTGAGGGCGTCCGTGTCCTCGTCAGAAAATGCGCCTTCCGTATTCATGAGGATGATGTCGCTCACATTTTTGTCGCGGTAATAGTCGGATAGGGAAGCGTTGATCTTTGACGTCGACATCCCGATCCCTGCCGTGAAGCCCACGCTCACGAGCACCATGAGTATGACGGAGATCAGCCGCGT
>CAJFNH010000011.1:0-456 GCA_904394195.1 Candidatus Gallimonas caecicola | reverse complement strand
GACGGGCATGGGATGGGGGTTTTCTTCGATCGCTTCGATCCTGCCGCTGCGGATATGGATGACTTTATCCGCCATGCCTTTGAGTGCTGCGTTGTGCGTGACGATGATGACGGGTTTTTTCTGCTGTTTTGACACGTCATGCAGGAGCTTTAAGATCAGTTTTCCCGTCACATAGTCGAGCGCGCCCGTCGGTTCGTCGCACAAAAGGAGTTTGGGATTTTTCGCGAGCGCACGGGCGATGGATACGCGCTGCTGCTCGCCGCCCGAAAGCTGTGCGGGGAAGTTGTTCATGCGTTCCCCCAGTCCCACTTCCGTAAGGATCGCCTTGGGGTCGAGCGCATTTTTGCAGATCTCCACGGCGATCTCCACGTTCTCAAGCGCCGTCAGATTGGGCATCAGGTTGTAGAACTGGAATACAAAGCCAACGTCGGTGCGGCGGTAGGCGGTCAGTCCCTT
>CAJFNH010000010.1 GCA_904394195.1 Candidatus Gallimonas caecicola | reverse complement strand
ACGGCGGCATGGGCAACACCTGGGACTACGGCCCCGTGGGCGTGGAGATCAAGAACAACTTAAAGCGCGCCTGGTGGAAGCGCTTTGTGCAGGAGAGCGGCAATTCCTACGGCGTTGACGCCGCCATTTTAATGAACGCGCGCGTCTGGGAGGCGAGCGGTCACACGGCGAGCTTTTCCGACCCCAAGATGGACTGCAGGAACTGCAAGAGCCGCCACCGCGCCGACAACCTGATCGAGGCGCACTCCAAGGGCAAGGTCAACCCCGACCTGATGACCAACGAGGAGATGGAGGCATACATCAACGAGCATCACGTCTGCTGCCCCGTGTGCGGCAAGTGCGACTGGACGCCCATCCGTACGTTCAATCTGATGTTCGAGACCAGCCGCGGCGTGACGGACGAGAGCCAGAACAAGATCTATCTGCGCCCCGAGACGGCGCAGGGCGAGTTCGTCAACTTCCTCAACGTGCAGCGTACCACGCGCGCCAAGATCCCCTTCGGCATCGCGCAGGTCGGCAAGGCGTTCCGCAACGAGATCACGCCCGGCAACTTCATCTTCCGCACCATTGAGTTCGAACAGATGGAGCACCAGTGGTTCTGCAAGGAGGGAACGGACAGCGAGTACTACGCGCAGTTCAAGGAAAAGGCGTGGCAGTTCCTGCTCGATCTGGGCTTTGACCCCGAGCACCTTCGCTTCCACGACCACGACAAGCTCGCCCACTACGCAAAAGAGGCGTGCGACATCCAGTATGACTTCCCGATGGGCTGGAACGAGCTCAACGGCATCCACAACCGCACCGACTACGACCTTTCGCGCCACCAGGAATATTCGGGCAAGACGCTCACCTACGTCGACCCCGTCAGCGGCGAGCGCTATATCCCCTACGTCATCGAATACTCCATCGGCGCCGACAGGCTCATGCTCGCCGTACTCTCCGAGGCATACGACGAGGAGACGCTGGAAAACGGTGAGGTGCGCAACGTCATGCACTTCCACCCCGCCATTGCGGCATACAAGGCGGCAGTGCTCCCCCTGCAGAAAAACCTTTCCGGACCCGCGAAGGAACTGCTTGCAAAGCTGAAAAAGCACTTTTCCGTCACCTACGACGAGGCGGGCTCCATCGGCAAGCGCTACCGCAGGCAGGATGAGATCGGCACCCCCTACTGCCTGACCGTCGACTTCACCACGCTCGAGGACGGCACCGTGACCGTACGCGACAGGGACAGCATGGAGCAGGTGCGCATGAACGCGGACGAAGTCATCGCCTTCCTGACGCAAAAATGCAGCTTCTGAACATTTACACCCGCGGAACACCGCGGGTGTTTTCTGTATCGTTGAGTTTGTAAACATAGTCATATATTTTTATGACAAATCCGCACAATCGATTGCATTTTGTAAGCGAATACGCTATAATTGTATAAAACGAAACATTCGGAGGCCCGTCCCATGACAATGTTCGAAGCCTTCCTTATCGCCTATATCGTCGTTTCCGCCGTCGCCGTGATCGCATATATGCCGCGGCTGGCAGGCTTTTGCTATGCCTTCAAAAAACCGCCCTACAAGAAGGCGGAAGAAAAACGCAAGATCGGCATCATCGTGCCCGCGCGCAACGAGAGCGCCGTCATCGGCGACCTTCTGGATTCCATCGCGCAGCAGGACTACGACGGGGAATTTGTTGTGAGCGTCATCGTCAAAGACGCCGACGACCCCACCATCGGCCTTGCGCAAAAGGTGGGCGCAAAGGTGTACGTCGTGCCCGACCAGACCTGTAAAGGGGACGCACTGGACGGATTTTTCAAGGCGCTCCCGCCCGAGGAAATGGCAAGCTTTGAAGCCTTTGTCATCGTGGATGCGGACGGCGTGCTCTCCCCTTCCTATGTGCGCGAGCTCAACAACGCGCTCGAATGGGATTACGACATCTACCTCACGCGCAAGTACATGAAGAACGGGTTGGGCGATAGAAAAAAGCGCACGGTGTTTTCCAACAACTCGGCGCTGACCTGGGCGATGCTCGACGACCTTGGCAACCGCTACCGCACGGCAAAGGACATTCCGCTGACCATGTGCGGACAGGGCATGATGCTGCGCCGCACGCTCATCGAAAAACTGGGCGGCTGGCCCTACCGCACGCTGACGGAGGACTACGAGCTGCGGCTGGACAGCGTGCTCAAGGGTTTCAAGTCCATGTACTGGCCGTATGCGGTCCTCTACACCGAGGAAGCGCCCAGCCACAGGGACAACTACAGGCGCCGCATGCGCTGGCTGACGGGCTATATCCAGTGCGACGAAAAATACAAGACGCAGATCAAGAAACAGGCAAAGCAGCGGGGAAAGATGAGCAAGGCGGAATACGACTGCCTGTACGGGATCTATCCGCTTGCACTCTTTGCCGCCGGCACTATTTTTACGATGATCGCGGGCACCGTACTCGCCATCGGCTACGCCTTCGGCGGCACGCCCGATCTGACGATGAAGAGCATCCTCTTCCTCATCGTCATGCCCTTTGCCATCATGTACGTTCTGCTGTTCACCTACAACATTTTGGCAATGTCGGCAAGCTGGGAGGCATTCACCATGCTCTCCACGGGAGAAAAGGCGGCGACGCTGCTCATTTCCCCCTTCTATCTTCTCGAATACATCCCCATCTACATCGCCAGCTTCTTCCGCCTCAAGCGCAAGGCGCGCCTCACCTGGGAGGAGAGTGAACGGCAGCACTACGACCGCGCCGCCGAACACGCCCAAGAGGCGGAAAAGACGGAACAGGACAGGCAGGAGCAGGAAGATAATAATTAGAGAATGTTTTGATTTACCTCTTTTTAAAACAAAGCATCTTGACAAAAAAGACAGGTTATGATACAATTAGTTCGACGCCTCAATCGCCATAAATTTTGCCATAAATAAATTTTAAACTGGGGGAAATTTGTGTTTTATTTTAAAGAAAACAAATTTGATGAAGCAGCATTAAAGCAACGGTATGTCAGTGCGCTTAAAAATAAAATAAAAATTGCCGATTCTAATTTTTATAGTTTTGCCATAGATCCCAAAAATATTAAAATTCGTCCTCATATAATTTTATCCGCTAAGGTAATTTACTCTGCCAATTTTGAATTCTCATTTAGTTCCACTGAATATTTTTCTAATTCAAGAGGCTATACTGTAACGCCAGACGGTAAAAACTATAAAGTTTCCGAAAACAAAGAATGGCACACCTATACACATAACGGCTCCCGCCGTTTATCAGTAACTGACATTACTAAAACATTACGTTACAGCAACAACGAGTGGAAAAATTTATCCGAATTCGATTTTTCTACTGCAAAGGCACTTGACGAATACAATGATCAAGATACGTATACAAAATTGCTCGCCCTATCGGGCTTTCGAAATGTATTTTCTTTTCGTGAGAATTTAGAACATGCGCTATGTAATATAAACTTATATGATGAGATTGAATGCTTTGACTATCAGCTTGCAGCAAAAAATGAAATATCAAAAACAAATCCTCATGTGCAATCGCTGCATTTGGAAAAAATCTCTTCCATATCGATTCATTATTATAATGACGATAATCTACAAGTTTGTTTCGAATATGTTTATGAAATAGGAGTAAACTATAACAACAAAGATTATTTCATTGAAACAACCTCTGACTTCAATGATATTCCTATCGAATATTCAGAAGAAGCATTAGCTCAACGAGAAAAGAAAATAAAAACCATTCGCTCAACTATTAAGAAAAAAAGAAATAGGGCCATTGCTTGTTTTGTTTCACTGTTCGTCCTTTGCGCTCTTTCTTTTGTGCTTGTCGCAATAAATGAACAATCCATTGAGTTATCGTTAAAATATAATGATTGGATGGCTTATTTTATTTGTTTGCCGCAAATTTTAGTCGAACTCCTTCCTTTAATTCTTCTTATTGTTTCTTTTTGTAAATTAATGAGCCAAATACACTTTGTAATGCATTATTCCATTAATCCAGATTATTCTGAAAAACCCGCTGAGCAATATATTTCTGAAGCCTTCTCAACGATTTGTGGAAACAAAATTGTATTTTATTTTTTTTGGTGTCTTTCCCTTTTCTACATTTTACTGCAAATCATACTAATGATAATTGTACTCCTTTAAGGTTAATGCGCGGCGCGCCGCACATATAAAACCCCGCGCCCGAGAGCATCTCGGGCGCGGGGTTTTTAAGAGGGAGGCATTCCGCATCCTCTCACCGTATTTACGGCGCGGCCTGTGCGTTCTGCGCCGTCTGTCCACACGCCTGTGCGGCGCTGCCCTTTCTGCGGTCGGGCAGATAGGTAAGCGGCACGCCGTACGCTCCTTCATAGCACGCTCTCCATGCCGCCTCCGCTCCCTCCTTCATCGCCGCGATGCGAGCGGTGCGGGGCAGCGTTTCATCGGCATACACGGCGGGCAGGATATGGATGCGCAGGCGGCGCATATGCCCGGACCTGTTCCTGCGGAAGGTGAAAAAAACGGGCAGCACGGGCACCTTGTATTTGACGGCGTAGTAGAAGGCGCCGTCCTTCATGGGGCGAGGCTTGGGATAATTCACCCACATTGCCTGTTCCGCATAAAAGTGAACGATCTTTCCCTCCTTCAGGCGGGCGTCCATCTCGTGCATGAGGTTTTTCATCGCGGTCAGGTTGGGGCTGAACGGCCACATGCCGCCGTGCCGCATGATCCAGCCGCCGACGCCGCGCTTGTTGTTCCAGGGCGCCATCGTATAAAAACCGCGGAACTGCCCGATGGCGGCGCGGGCAAAGAGCGTATCCAGATAGGAAATATGATTGGTCACGCAGATCGCGCCCTTGCCCCCGATCGCCTTCAGATTGCTTCTGCCGACGACGCGACAGCCGTAGACGATCTTCAGAAAGAGCGGGGCGACCACCTTCAGAAACCCGCGGATGAAGCCCGAAACAAAGGCGTCAAACCCCTTCTGGCGGTATTTGAAATCAGCGCCGGGAATGGTGTAAGTTCCGAACGGGATATAATCATAGTCAAAACGGCGGTACCCTTCGAGCACTGCCTGGATGCCCTCCCGCTTTTCCGGTCTTGAGCGCTTTTTCCTGTGTTCCATGCGACGATTATACCCCATTTGCGGGCAGTTGTCAACGTCTTGACCGCATTTTTGCAAAGTTCAAAACATAAACAAGCGCCTGACAGAACAACTGCGCCGCCGTGCCATCGCACGGCGGCGCAGCTCTTCATTCCCGGGCGACGGTGCGCCCTGTTATTCCCGCTGCTGTGCGGGATGTGCGGGCGAAGCGTAGAGGTCAAATTCCCCGTCCAGATCGAAATTTTCATCCTCGTCAAAGGCGGCGAGCTTGGACACGGATACCTCGTACGCGGTCATGGTGGTCTGCTCCGTCTCCGAAAGGCGCTTGATATACTCACGGCTCTGGATGCGGCCGGAGAGCGCCACCCTGTCCCCCACCTTGAGATTTTGCACAAAACGGGCATTCCTGCCCCACGCGATGCAGGGGATGTAGTCGGACTTGTTGTAAGCGCGGTTGACGGCGAGCAGTATGTCGGCGATCTCGCGGTTGAAGGGAGTCGTGCGATAGACGGGCGGCTTGCAGATATAGCCGGAGAGCACGATGGAATTGGGATTCTGCGTGGGCGCCGCGCGCAGCAATTCGCGCACGAACACGGTGAGCATGAGGCGGGATCTGCCGCCCTCGAGCTTGTTGTAGCTACGGAACTGCCCGAGCGCGCACAGCGTGCTGCCCACCTTCAGATCGTTCCCTTCGATGAGCCGTTCCGAAATGGTGACGGGCAGGACGTCCGCCTGTCCGGACAGGCGCATGACTTTGACAAAAAATTCGTAAAAGCCCTCGCCGTACACCTCGTGGGAAAAGGTCGCTTCCGAAACGATCTCCCCCATCAGAAATACCCTGTTGTTCTTTTCCGCTGCGTGATCCATAGATACCTCCAAGTATTTCGGTTTCGTGTTTTCGGGCGCCGTGCGCGCCGTTCATTGCGCCGCCTGCGGAAACTGCCTTCCCGTGGCGTCGATGGTGTAATTGTCCCGGTAGACGAGCTCGCCGACCGGCACGAATTCAAACCCCTTGGCGCGCAGCCCGTCGATGACGATGGGAAGCGCCTCGGCGGTGTGCAAGCCGTTGTTGTGACAAAGGATGATGGAGCCGCTGCGCACGCGCGACAGGATGCGTTCGGCGATATCCGCGGCGGAGAGATCCTTCCAATCGAGCGAGTCGACGTCCCACTGCACAGGCAGGACGCCCATGTCAAGACAGGTGTCGATGAGCAGATCGTCATAGTCGCCGTAGGGCGGGCGAAAGAGAGTGACCTCTTTGCCCGTGACCTGCTCGATGGCGGCGCATGAGCTCTCCAGCTCCGCCCGGATCTCCCCCTCGCTCAAACGGGACATGTAGGAGTGCGTGGCGCTGTGCGTGCCCACCTCGTGTCCCGCGTCCGCGATCTTTTTCAGGTATTCGGGATAATTCTCCGCCCAGAACTGCACCGTGAAGAAGGTTGCGCGCACGCCCGTCTCTTCCAGACAGGAGAGGATGGCGTCCGTATGGTCGGTCCCCCAGGCGCAGTCGAAGGAAATGGCGATCTTGTTGTCCGTGCGCTCCACGCTGTACACGGGAAGGGAGCGCGCGCCGCTGTTCCACACCTGCGCCGCGTCGGTAGCATAGGCGAGCGCGCTGCCCGCCAGCAGCGCCGCCGCAAGCAGCACCGCCATGAGCAGCGTCTTCAGCCGCAACGAAATAAACCGCATTGCACAACACCCATATGATAAAATATTTTTTCGGGAAAAATTTAGCAGATCCGCGCGTTTTCTGTCCCTTTTCGTCGCTTTTTCCGCCGCCCGCGCCCGCCCCGTGCGGACACGCTCTACTCTATGCGCGCCCGTCGGAAAATATGTCTTGCGCCGGCAGTGCGATCTGCGCGAAAAAGCTTGCCTTTGCCGTACATTTGGCCATAATAGATAGAGACCGATCAATGAAGACAATAAGGAGACCGCTATGACGCAGAAAGAACGCATGAAGGAAGGCAGGCTGTACGACCCCAACGACGGCGCGATCATGCGCGAGCAGACGGCCCGTGCGCACTACCTGAAGGAATACAACGCGCTCGGACAGGGCGATGAGGCGCGCATGCGCGAACTGATGGAGCAAATGTTTGCCGAAGTAGGCGAAAACTGCTACATTCAGCCACCCTTTTATGCCAACCGGGCAGGAGAACACGTCCACCTGGGCAGCAATGTTTATGCAAATTTTAACCTGACGCTCGTGGACGACGGTCACATCTATATCGGCGACAAAACGATGATCGCCCCCAACGTGACGATCACCACGGCGACCCACCCCGTTCTGCCCGCGCTGCGCGAGCGCGGCATCCAGTACAACGTGGACGTGCATATCGGCAAAAACGTGTGGATCGGCGCCGGGGTCATCATCCTGCCCGGCGTGACGATCGGCGACAACGCCGTCATCGGCGCGGGGGCGGTGGTCACGCGCGACATTCCCGCGAACGTGGTCGCCTTCGGCGTACCCTGCCGCGTGATGCGCCCCATCGGCGAGCGGGACGAAACATACTACTACAAGGACCGCGAGATCGACCTGTGAAAGGCGGAGCGCCGACGCACGCGCCGCCGTCAGGAGATCGTGAGCAAACAAAGGAAGCCCGCCGCGGCATATGCCGCGGCGGGCTTCCTTTTGCGTATGAAATCCGGCGTTCCGCGCCGGAAAGGGGCGGAGGCCGTCGTCTGTTATTTTCTGCCGAAGGGCGCCCTGTCCTCCACGCTGGTAACGGTAAGGACGTCCACCTGCTTTGCCCCCGCGCGCAGCAGCGTTGCGGCAAGTTCGTCCGCCGTGGCGCCCGTCGTGTAGGTGTCGTCCACGATGAGCAGACGTTTGCCCTTTACCGCGCTCCTGTCCGGAACGAAAAAGCACCCCTCCAGGTTTTTGGCGCGCTCCACGCGGGTGAGCGCCTTCTGCGGCGCCGTCTCCCTGCGCTTTTGCGCGGCGCACAACACGGGCACGGCGCACAGCGCCGAAAGCTCCTGCGCGAGCAGCAGCGTCTGATCGAATCCCCGCCTGCGCTTTGCGCGCGCCGTCATGGGAACGGGGACCAGCGCGTCCGTGTCCGGATATTGTGCCATGAGCGGCAGCAGCTGTCCGGCAAGCGTACGGGCAAGGTAACGCTCGCCTCCCTTGTAGCGGCGCACCAGCCGCGCCGCCTCGCCCTCGTGCGTGAAGCGAGAGAGCGCCCGCCGCGCAACGGGGCGGTGCGCCTTGCAGGCGCTGCACACGCCCTCCTCGCGCACCCGCCTGCCGCACACGGGGCAGCGAAGGGCGATCACGGGCAGCGACTTCATGCAGTCGGCGCAGATGCGCTCATCCGCAAACACTTCCCGCCCGCAGATATCGCAGGTGAAGTTGTGCGTGCGCGCATATCCCCCGATCCGGGCAAACAGGCGTTTTATGAACTGCATCATCTCCTCCGTATATCAAAGCGGCGGGCGCAATGCGCCCGCCGCCCGACCGCGCCCGGCGCGATCAGAAATCATCGTCTTCTTTTTCGTCGTCATCGTCATCGTCGTCATCGTCGCCGAGAGAATAGATCTCGTCGCCCGTGACATAGTCCATATCCTCATCTTCGTCGGACTGCTCTTCATATTCCTCCGACTCGTCCTCTTCGGCGTCGTCTTCAAATTCCTCGCCGAATTCCTCGCCGAGCTGCCCCATCTCCGAATCGAGATCGGCGTCCGTATCGTCGTCGAGGTATTCGCGCCATTCGTCGTCCTCATCGGGATCGGGCTCCTCTTCCTCGTACTCCGCTTTCTTGCGACATTCCTCGCACATTTTCTCCCCCGCGCGCATCATATTTTCGCCGCACACGGGGCAGAGCTCGGTCGCCGCGTCCTCTTCCGCATCATCGATGTCGTCGCCCAGATCGATGCCCTTCATCTCTTTCAGGCAGACATCGCAGTACTCCTGTTTTTCCGCGTCGATATAGTTGAGTTCACAGCGCGGACACTTGATGTAACGGACCATTCTCTTTTCCCTCCTTTCGTATCGTTACCACCCGACACACAGGCTAATAAATTATATTAGTATTTATTTTTTTTGTAAACCGTTTTTTTATGCGTTTGGCAAAAAAACCGCGCGAATATGCTATTTTTTTTCGGATACTCTCTTCCTGCGCCGCCCCTCCCGCCCGGGGCGCCGGACTGCGTGCCGGCATCGCCCTGCCGGAAGGCCGGCGCGGGAGCGATGTCTGCATGCGGAAACAGGTTTTCTTCCGCTCCGGCGGGGCGCCCGCGCTGCCCGGCGACGAGTCCGCCTTGTTTCGCACGCCATATTATACCACGCATCGCGCCGTATGAAAAGAATTTTTGCGGGAAATCCCCCCCTGTCCTGCGGACATCCCCCCTTCATGCCTTCGGCATCAAAGGGGGCACCGCCGCTTGCCATGCAGGCGCTCCCCCGTCGTGCAACAAACGCAAAATTCCCTTGCGGCAACAAAAAATCACTGCTGCCCAAACCTTCGCGCTCCCTTTTTGCCTGCTCCTTATGACCAAAAACTTTGTTGCCTGCCCGCCCGCAGCAATACTTTTTTCTATCCCCCCTGTCCTGCGGACATCCCCCCTTCACGCCTTCGGCATCAAAGGGGGCACCGCCGTTTGCCATGCAGGCGCTCCCCCGGCACGACTGATTTCCCCGCTTTCCGTCCTGCGGACATCCCCCCTTATAACAAGTGTTAAGGGGGCATATCTTGCCTCCCGCGGAAGGTTTATTCCATATTTCCTTCCCCGTGGAAAGTATTGGTCATCCCCCTTTTCCCGTGGAAGGTTTTCGTTGTCCCCCCTTCCCCGACGGGAAGGGGGGATACAGGGGGGAAGGGCGCAAAACGAACAAAACGTATCCGCAAAAAAAGCGCTTTCCGCGTTCACGGAAAGCGCTTTGCCGATAAATTATTCCGATACGGACCCATCGTCCGATACATCCCCGGCAGGGGCTTCGGCCGCCCGATCGTCCGGCGTCTCCGGCGCGGATGCTCCGACCTCTTCGGCAGGAGCTTCGGGTGCGGCGTCTGCGGGAGCCACGCTCACTTCGGCAGGCACCTCGCCTTCGACGATCGCCTCCGCTTCCTCGGCGGGCGCCTCGGTGGCCTCCTCCGCCTGCTCGGGCGTAAGCTCTTCCTTTACGGCCTCCGCCTGGGTATATACGTCGACATCCCTGTCGTCCGTGGTATCCACTTCCATGAGCGGCGCATGCGAATCGTCGCGGGGTTTTTTCTTTGCGCGGACGATAAAGAACACCGCAAGACCTGCGCCGATGACGACCACGCCGATGGCAACACCGATGAGCGCCCATGCCCAGCCGGGCAGCCCTTCGCTGCTCGTATCCGCCTCGGTATAGCGCTCGAGCGTCGTCTGCCAGTATTCCGCATACGTCTCCGCATCGCTCTCCGTCATCGCGCCGATGCGGTGCGTGTAGTAGCTCAATACCGATGTCTCAAGGTAATTTTCGCCGAGTTTGGCAATGGCGTCCTCGCTCGTACCCTCGGTAAACGCCTTGAACTGCGCCTGTTCTTCCTCGCTGTAGAGATAGGTGTTGCGCTTTCCGTAGCCCACGGACTCTTCGATATTGTCGTAGAACTGCTGCGTCTCACCCGTATAGAAGAAGTAGCGCAGCGCCGTTGCCAGCTTGGTGTTGCCGTCCGCCGTCAATTCGGCGATATAACCACCGTCCGTATCGTCCATCATGTTGCCGTACAGCTCGTTGAACGCCTTGATCTGGGCATTGTCCATCAGCCCGTTTTCGCCGTTCAGGTCGACCGTCCAGATATAGCTGTACGCCGTGGAACTGAATGTTTCGGCATTCGCATAGAATACAACACCGCCCACGACTTCATAGTTGTACCAGCCGGACACGTGCTCCACTTCCAGAACGCGCACGGATTTGTAGGCGTCGCGGTCGACCTCGTCGTCCGCAGGCGTCAGCGTGCCGTAATATTCCGGCTCGCCGTTGAACACGGCGCGCTCAACGGAGAGTCCGTTGTCCGTCGTGCAGGTATAATAGACGTAATCGTAGGTATCGGAGGAGGTGGTGTCGAGCGCTACAAGCACGCCGCTCGTCGCCCCCGTTGCAATGCGCAGGCTGTCCTCCTCATGGCCGCCCTTGCTGAACGTCGCCTTGGTGCCCTGCCCGTCGTTGACCACGTCCACGCGGCGGATCTCGCTGTCGCTGTTCACATAGAGATAGTGGTGCCGGACGTTCGCGTCCGCGTCCTCTTCGATATAGAAGTATGCGGAGGAGGAGGCGTTGGACGTATCGGTCGCGGCGGCAACGACTTCCAGCTTACCGTCCGCGCTCTGTCCCGCACCGCTGCCATAGGCGGTATTCCCCGTCACGGCGTTCCAGCTCTCCGCATCAATATCCTCTGCGGCAAGATAATAGAGTTCGCCCGACGTACCGACCGAGCTGCCCGAATCGGGCACCGCCGTACGCACAAAGTAGATCCCTTCGTTGGTGTACGACTGCAGCGTGTAGTTGTAGCGCCAGATGGAGCGGTTGTCGCTGTCCGTACCCGCGTTCTCAACGTCGTGGTTGAACTGGGTCACGTCGTCGTTGACGGAGATGCCGTCGAGCACGAGTTCGCCCAGATTCCAGTAGGGCGGCTCGCCGTCGTTGTTCTCGTCCAGCCATTCCTGATCCCAGGTGTATTCATAGGGCGCTTCGACGGCGTCCGCGCGCACGCGGTAGATCTGATTGTAGTTGTAAGAATAGGAAGAATCGCTGTCCGCCTTGTCCGTCACGCTCATCGTGTAATAGATGTACGGGTCGCTCTTGTCCGCGCTGTTGAAGGCATACGCCGAGACGCTGCGCGCAAGATCGGTGCTCGTGCCGTCCGCGGTATTGTAGGAGATGAGCGTATCGTCCATCTCATAGACGACGTACACCGTCTCCCCCACCTCGACAAAGCGATAGAGCGCGGCATTGTCCGAAATACGGAAGTAATCGCGCACGTCCGAGCCGTCCAGCGAAACGCTCTTGAAGTCGAGATAGGTGTTGTCTACGGTGCCCGCCGTATTGATCACATTGTTGGGCGTTGCGTAATAGATGCGGTCGCCATAGATATAGATGCCCGAAGTGTAGTCCGCCGCGACCATCAGCGAGGGGATGACCGTCTCCGCATTGTTTTCGCCCGCGCGGATGTCCGACATCTTCGCCCGCATGAGCGCGCCCTTGACGGGCGTGCCGTAGGTGTTGTCCGAAGTGTACGTCTCAACGCCGTTGATGAAGTAGACGTAATCCCCCTTCTCAACGACGAACCCGCCCTGCGAGGAGACCTCTGCATCCGCCGGAGGGTTGTCCGTAAGCGGCGTGAACACATAGTCGCAGGCTGTGAACGCCGCGGCAGAGACCGCCAGCGTTGCCGCCGCGGTAAACACACAGATTTTTCTGAAAAGATTGCGCATGAACTTTTTCCTCAAACCCCTGCAGCTCTCTGCGGGATTTTCCCGTTCTAACGATACGCCTTTCATTATATACTAAAACAGGGGTTTTTGCAATCAAAAACCCGCGCCGCATGCGCTTTTCTTTGAGAAAATTTGCTGAAAAGAGGATAAAAGTATGGAAAAATTCGGGATATTCGAACTGCTTGACGCACTCTCCGCCCTCACCGCAAACGAAAGCCAGGCTCCGCCCGCACGGCAGCAGGCTCCGCAGGACGCTGCAAACGCGCCCGCGGACACGCCCGCAGCGCAGCAGACGCACGGCGGGCAGACCGCGCAGATGCAGACGGACGCTCTGCAAGCCTTCCTTGCCCGCCACGACGCATTGAGCAAGCGCGTCAAAAAATAACGGAAGCGGCGGGCGCGTTTTGCGCCCGCCGCCCTCACACTTCCACCGTACGCAGCCCGTAGCCGCGCATGACCGCGTTCACCAACGCGATCTCCTCCTTCGTCGGAAGGCGGGTATCTTCCAGCGGATACTGCATGCGCAGAGCCTGATATTTGGCGCCTGACAGCGCGTGATACGCCAGCACCTTGACCCCCTTCAGGCTGCGCAGCCCCCTTAAAAACCAGGCGATGGGCTCCATCTCGCGGTCGTTGATCCCCGGGATGAAGGGAACGCGCACCTCCATCGCCTTTCCGAGGCCGTCCAGATAGAGAATGTTTTCCAGGATGCGCTCGTTTTCCACCCCCGTCCACTTCTTGTGCAGGGCGCTGTCCATCGCCTTGATATCGACCAGGAAGGTATCGGTGAAGGGGAGGACCATGTCCAATGCGCCGCGCGGCGCATACAGGCAGGTATCCACCGCCGTGGAAACGCCCTCCTCCTTGAGAAGACGCAATACCTGCGCGCAAAATTCCGCCTGCATCAGCGGCTCGCCGCCCGAAAGCGTTGCCCCGCCCCCCGTGGCGTCGTAAAAGAGCTTGTCCTGCGCCAGCTGCCGCGCCAGCTCCTGCGCGGAGATATCCTCGCCGAACAGCGTGAGCGCGCCGCGCGGACACACCTGCGCGCACTTCCCGCACAGGTCGCAGGCGTCAAGACGAAGGGTATGTTCGCCCGCCGCAACATGGTGCACCTTCGCGCACACCTTTGCGCAGGCGCCGCAATGGATACACTTTTCCGCATAGTACCCCAGCTGTTTGCCGCGCTGCAGATTTTCCGGATTGTGGCACCAGCGGCAGCGCAGGGGACATCCCTTCAGAAATGCCGTCGTGCGCAGCCCGTCGCCGTCGTGGATCTCATAGCGTTTGATGCCCGTGATCCTGCCCCGGATCGCCGCCTCTTTTCCCATCACGCGATCCCCCTTGCACGGTCGATGAAGTCCTGCTGCACGCTCTTGCTCATGTTGACGAAATACTCGTTCCAGCCGCACACGCGGATCTGCAGATCGGGGTACAGCTCGGGGGAGCGCTGCGCCGCGAGCAGCGTTTCGGCGCCGACGATATTGCACTGGACGGAGACCCCGCCCTCCTCGAAATATTTTTTTATGACGGCAGCCAGCGTCCGCACCCCCTTTTCACCCTCGACGGCGGAGGGATGCAGCATGATATCGAGGGGCGCGCCGTCCGCAAAGGCGCTCTGATCGATCGCCAGCGCGGAGCGCAGGAACGCCGTGAGCCCGCTGCGCTCCATCCCGTTCACGGGGCGCAGGTTGGTGGAGAGCGGCTGACCCGCCCGCCTTCCGTCCGGCGTGGCGCCCGTTCCCCTGCCGTACACTTCGGAGAAGTTGACGGAATCCGCGCCCATGCGGTACACGCCGCCGTAGCCGTTGGGCGCGCCCACGATCCATTCCTCCATATGGCGGTAGATGTCCCTTGCCAGAAGGTCTGCCTCGGGCAGTCCGTTCCCCCACTTGCGCGCGTCCTTTACGATGCGCATGCGCAGATCTTCGCCGCCCCGCCAGTCGTCGCGCAGGAGCGCGGAGAGCGCGGGCAGCGTGATGGCGCCCTCCTCGTAGACATAGTGCTTGATGGCGAGCAGCGAATCCACCGCCGAGGCAACGGCAAACACTTTGATGGAGGAATTGCGCACGTTCATGCCGTTGTTGAAGACGTCCCTGCCGTTCTCCACGCAGTCTTGCAGCGTTGCCGAATAGACGGGGTGGGGATTGACCTCGTAGCTATAGCGCACCTGCTTCAAGATATTGTCCATCGTGAAATCGACAAAGGACTTCAGGTGCTCAAGGTATATGGCATAAAATTGTTCGAACGTGGCGGGCGCGGGGTCGGTGCGCAGCATGAAGTACTCCCCGGAGCCGCTGTCCAGCCCGCCGTGCACGGCGAGTTCCACCCCCTTTGCCAGATTGATCCACGAGCCGCAGATGCGCGCGTCCTCATAGCCGGGAATGGCGGGCTCATAGCACCCGAGCGGCAGATAGCGCACCGAGATCTGCCGCGGGATGCCGATCTTTTCATATGCCCGCATCACCGCTTCGTCGTTCAGGATGACGATGCTGTTGTTCCCCTCCCGCATCATCTCCACCAAAAGGTGCAGGGCGGCGTCCGGGAATTTTTCATTCCAGCGGATATGCAGCTTGGGGTTGGAGATACGCAGTTCGCGGTATGTTTCCAGCGCAAGCAGCGTCAGATCGGAGACCGCCGTCTCCCCGTGTTCGTCGTACCCGCCGAAGCAGACGGGCTGGTCCGCATACCGCTTTCCCGCATGGATCTTTGCAAAAAAGAAGCGGAACAGCTCCCTCACGTCCTCCTTTTTGAGGCGACCGCTCTCCAGGTCTGCCCTGTAGAAGGGGGCGTACAGCACGTCCAGGTCGCCCAGCGAACGGCAGCGCTCCCTGCCGATCTCCTCCACAGACATATAGAAGAGCGAGAGTTCCATCGCCTGATAGAGGGTGCGGGGCGCATGTTCGGAGAGCGCGCGGATGCACTGCGCAAATTCCGCGTTCCCCACCCTGCACGCCTCGGCGTGCAGGCGCGCCATGTAGTCGAGGATGGCGTCATAACACAAGATCGCCGCGTCGTAAAATTCCGCCCTCTCCCCGTCGAGCTCCCCCGAAGCCGCCTTCTGCGCCCTGGCGGCAACGAGCCGCTCGCGCAGCCCCGGGATGCCCAGCTCCATCACCGCGCCCCAGTCTGGACAGGTGTGCCAGAAGTCGGTATCCGGAATGGAGATGCCCGCCCGCCTGGCAAATTCGCGCTGTTTCCACTCCTGCGGGATGCGCTCGGAAAAGATGCGCTCATACCGCTGCACATAGATCCGTTCGTAAAAACTCGGCCCCGCCCATGTGCCGTAGCGGATGCCCAGATCGATCTTGTCCGCAAAGGGCGTGTGGGGATTGACCTCGATGCGCGCCTCGCGCATGATCACCGCAAAGGACTGCGCGCGTTGCATGACGGGGGAAAGCCCCGCGGGCGCGTCAAAAAACGTGCGTACCTTCTTTTCCAGTTCTTCCGCGCTCAACCCGCTTTCGGGGGAAAAGTGCGGATGTTCATACTCATGCGCGACGTACGCCTCGCTCCTGGAATAGCAAAACATGTGTTCCTCCTGCCCCGGGCGTTTTGGCGCCGCGCGCCGCCACCCGTAGGGCACCCCATATCATAAACTTTTTGCCGGAGATTGCAATGCACAAATCCCCCGGATTTATACTTTCCGGAACAAAATTTTTTTCCGACGCTCCCTTCGCAAAGAAAAATTTCCCGCTCCCCTCTTGCAACGAAGAAAAAGATGCGCTATAATCGAAGCATGCTCTTTCAGTCCTTCGATCTGGGCGCCATCCGCGACTGCGCCAGCCTGACGGTGCTTGCGTCGGGCAAAAAAATATCGGCGCCGCCCAGGCGCTGCCACGGCTTTGCCTACTTTTTCGACGGGCATGCCGACTATATCTATGCAAATACGACGCTGCGCGTCGGCCCCGGCTCGCTGCTCTACCTGCCGATGGGCGTGCCCTACGAGATCGTGCGCCCGGAGCTTTCGCACTGCATCGTGTTCGACTTCTTCACGCGCGAGGACAGCGCGCCCCAGTCCCCCTTTTGCAGGACATATGAACTGACCGCGCTGGGGGATACCTTCCGCGCGCTCTGGCGCGCCTTCTCCGTAAAAGCGGAAAACCATCTGGCGGAGTGCAAGAGCCTCTTTTATAAGATCGTCAGCATCATACAGCAATACGAGATCGGCAGCTATCTGCCCTCCGCGCGCTATCTGCGCCTTCTTCCCGCCGTGGAATACCTGCGTGCAAATTTTACAACGGACGATGTCAGCCTTGCAACGCTTGCGAAGATCGCCGGGATCGGCACCAAACATTTTTCGCAGGAGTTCGGCAAGTTTTTCCGGCTCTCCCCCAAACAGTACCTCATACGGCTGCGCCTTTCGCACGCGCAGGAACTGCTGTTGCACTCCGACTTGTCCATTCTGGAGATCGCCATCAGCTGCGGATTTAAAAACGAATACTACTTCAGCAAACTGTTCAAAGAAAAGATCGGACAGACCCCCTCGGCATACCGTGCGGCGCACCCGTTCTGAACGCCGGACGCATGCAAAAGCCCTGCCGCACATACGGCAGGGCTTTTGCATGAAACGCTCGGCATTCAGACGTCCGGAGATCTTCCCCTGTCCGAAGAACGGAGCGAAAAGATCCCCGATCCAAAACGTCCGAGTTTTTCCGTAAAAAAATATCCGCATGCAAGTGCGGATATTTCCATGATCATCTCTTGGAGAACTGGGGCGCGCGGCGTGCCTTTTTGAGGCCGTACTTTTTGCGCTCCTTGGCGCGGGGGTCGCGCGTGAGAAGGCCTTCCTTCTTGAGCGCGGGACGCGTTTCGGGCTCCGCCTGCAAGAGCGCGCGGGCGATGCCCAGGCTGATGGCGCCCGCCTGGCCGGTGTATCCGCCGCCGATGACGTTGACGAACACATCGTACTTGCCCTCTGCCGCGACCACCGTCAGCGGCTTTTTGACGACGTACTGGCTGGTGCCCATCGGGAAGTAATCCTCAAGCGCACGGTCGTTGATGACGATGGCGCCCGTGCCGGAAGGGATAAGTCTGACGCGCGCGATCGCCTTTTTGCGGCGGCCGGTGCCCCAGAACTGCAATTTCTTTTTCGCGTTTGCCTTTGCCATATCTTACCTCCCCCTTCAGAAAATTTTCAGCGCTTCGGGTTTCTGCGCCGCGTGGTTGTGCTCCGCGCCCTTGTAGACGCGCAGCTTCTTGATCATCTGCCTGCCGAGGGAATTTTGGGAAGCATGCCCTTGACCGCCTCATAGACGGCAAGGTCGCTGCGCTCCGCCATCAGCTTGCCGTAAGATACCTCCTTGAGCCCGCCGATGTAACCCGTGTGATAAC
>CAJFNH010000009.1 GCA_904394195.1 Candidatus Gallimonas caecicola | reverse complement strand
CAAAGGTGTACAGCTTGACCTGCAGCGTCTTGGTGGCGTCCGAAGTCAGGTAGATGGACGGCCCGAAGAAGTCGTTCCAGTGGCTGACGAACGAGAATACCACCTGGCAGATGATGGGCAGCCAGATATTGGGCAGCATGACCAGAACAAAGCTCTGGAAGTACCCCGCGCCGTCCAGTTTGGCGGCCTCGAACAGATCGTTCGGAATGCCGCGCATGAACTGAATAAAGAAGAACATGACGCTGACGTTGCCGAACAACGAAGGCAGGATGAGCGGCCAGAGCGTGTTGGTGAGCCCGAGCATCAGATAGATCTTGTACTGCGGCAGCAGCACGGAGGCATAAGGCACCATGAGCCCGCTCATCAGAAAGAGCAGCCAAAACGTCTTGTGCCGCAGGCGCATCTTGGCAAACGCGTACGCCACCAGGGCGGAAGCGAACATGCCGATGGGAATGGTGCCGATCTCCACGATGAGCGTGTTCTTCATGCCCGTCAGAATGTCCAGTTCGGTGAATGCCCTTGCGTAGTTCTGCCACTGCGCTTCGGACGGGAACAGGATGACGCGCGAGGTGTTCGTTGCCTCGGCGACCGTCTTTAAGCTGGTCGAGATCATCCAGAAGAAGGGAAAGATCGTGGAACAGCACACGAGCACGAGCACCGCATAAGTCACGCTCAGGCGCGCGATCTTGTCATACTTCCACAGGATCTTTTCCCGCTTCATGCTGTGCGTGTAGGCGCCGCCGGCGGGGATGCCCGCGCGGACATACGCTTTCAGGATATAGTGCGTGCCGATGAGGATGGCGGCAAGCCCGACGATCACGGAAATTATGCAGATAATTGCAGTCATGGTCCCCTCCTTACCCCTCGAACACCCACTTGTCCGAGCGCTTGAACTGAATGATGGTCAGCCCCATGATGACGATGGACAGCAGCACGGAAGCCGCCGAAGCAAGCCCGTATCTGTTCTGGTTGATGCCGTAGTTCCAGATGAACCAGACCACCGTCTGCGAGCCGGTCGAACCGGGTGCAAAGATGACCGAATCGTTGTAGCTTTGCAGATTGCCGATGACGCCCGTCACGATCAGATAGAAGGTCGTGGGCGTAACGAGCGGGAAGGTGATGTGCCAGAACATCTGCAGGCGGTTTGCGCCGTCCAGCTGCGCCGCCTCGTAATAGTTATTCCCCACGGCAAGACGGGCGGCGATGTACATGATCATCGTGCGCCCCATCGAACCCCAGGAATTTTTGACGATGATGGCAAGGCGCGTCAGGTGCTCGTTGGAGAACCAGTTCACGTTGAGTCCCAAAAGCTGATTGAGGATGCCGTACTGCGTCTCGAATATGTAGCGCCAGATATAGCCCATCGCGACCGCCGAAGCAACGACGGGAAGGTAGATGAGCAGCCGGAAGCCCGCTTTGAACTTGGTGTCGTTTTCCGTCAGCAGCACGGCGAGCACCAGCCCCGCCGCCATTCCGAGCGGAACGGAAATGAGCAGGATGATGGTGTTCAGCGCGCTGCGCAGGAAGATCTGCGTATAGAGCGGATGGGTGAACAGGTTGACGTAATTCTGAATCCCGTTCCAGAACGATTCTTCCCCGAAATAGGAGAAGACCGTCTCTGAATAGCGCAGCGGATTCATGTTCGTAAAACTGTAAAGAATGCAGATACATACTGGAATGAGCGTGAATGCGGCAAAGCCGAGCAACTTGATGCTGACAAAGCCGAAAGCGATCATCGATTCCTTTTTTTCCAGCTTGCTCCGCTTGCTGCGTCTTTTACCGATCAGTTCTTCTTTCATAGACAGTCTTCTCCCTTCATGCGTTACATTGCCTTCATGTCGTCCAGAAGCTGCTGCAGGAGCGGCGCAAACTGTTCAAGCGACTCCTTCGCCGTGATCTCGTTGCACCAGACGCACTTTCCGTTTGTCCCCTGTCCTGACAGCCAGCTGGAGAAGTCCGTTCTCCATGCGCTCGAATAGGTGAAGCGTGCCGCACGCCATCTGCCCGTCACGCAGTCGGTGTACTCCTCGCCGTTCTCATCTACCTTGGTGGTGCCGTAACCGTCCACGATGTCGATCCACACCGAGCGATGGTCGGGGGATTCGCGGTTGGCAAGCAGGCCGAGCGTATCGTTGTTGAATTCATCCGCCAGCGAAATAAGGTTGGGAATGGACTGTCCGCGCATGTACTGCGAGCGCTGTGCGCCCTCGTTGGTCGCGAGCCATTCGGCAAGATAGGCAGCCTGCTCCTTGACTTGCGACTTGGCGGCGATGCAATACCCCATGCTGCCCATGTACGCCGTGCTCACCGCGCCTTCTGCGGGGCCCACGCAGCAGGGCGTCAGATCCCACTCGAAGGTGATGGACTGCCAGTAGTCCTTCATCTTCCAGGGACCCACATAGTAGAAGAGCGCGTTGCCGTTGATGAAGGCGCTCTCGCCGCCGGCATAGGTGCCGCCGTGGGGCGGCACTACGCCCTCCGTATACAGGTCCTGAAAGAACTCGATCGCCTGCACGAAGTTGTCCGTCGTGATCGTCTGATGGAAGGCGCCTTCGTCGAAGTAATCCGCATTGTTGGAATAGATCGCGGAGTCAAGGTCATACTCTGCGCAGGGATAGAACGCCTGGTTGTATGTAGCCTCGTACACATCCTTCAGGGCAAGGCAGACGTCGATGAATTCCTGATAGGTATAGGGACGGGTCGCGGAGGGAAGGGAGATCTGCTCGGATTCTGGCCGCCCGTTGTTGTAGATATCCGCAAGCTCGGTGAACAGCGTCTTGTTGTACATGAGCGCATAGGGTCCCTGGTCCTTGGGATAGCCGTAGAAGCCGCAGTCCGGATTATCGGGATCCCAGCCGAACTCATCCGTCACCGTGTTGTAGCAGTATGCCTCCGCCGCCTCGGTGTAGATGAGCGATTTGAGCTCGTCCATGTCCACATATTCCTTGTAGTCGGCGAGCAGGCCCGCCTCGGCGAAGGAAACGAACTGATCGCTCCCCAAAAAGAACAGGTCGGGCAGGTCGCTCCCCATGCCCTTGAGCGCCAGCATGTATGCCGTCTCGTTGGCATACCACTGGACGTCGATGACGTAGTTGGGGTGTTCGTCCATGAACTGGTTGATGAACGTCCTGAAGTTTGCCTCCTCCGCGTCGTTGCTGCGCCCGGCGAAGGTCAGGTAGACCGTACCCGTCTCCTCGTCCACATGCCCGCGGTTGTCGCTCGGGTTGCACGCCGTAAAGGACAGCGCCGTGGCAGCCGTCAGCACGCCTGCCGTGAGCATGATGCCGCATTTTTTCCAGAAGTTTCTCATCTTTTTTCTCCTTATTTGATTTTGATTTCAAAGGTCGATCGTGACAACGATATCCTGCGCATAGTCGCCGAATTTGCTGCCGAACAGGTTGAGCCCGCCGTAGTTTTTGGCGTTCGGCTTGATGCCGATGCGCAAAGTGAAGTACTCGCCCTCTGCAAGGTTGAGTTTTTTGGGGTTGAAGCCGGCAACGCCCACGCCGTTGAGGTACACGGCGTTCTCCTTGGCGGTGATGTTGACGAGCAGCCCGTACTGCGTGTTGACGTTGCTCCACCAGTCCGGATTGTGGATGCCCCGCCGCCCGCCGAAGTCCCCGGGGGATGTGTAGGTGCACAGCTCCTCGCCGTTCAGCCAGAAGGTGATGTCCGAGCGCCAGTCGTTGTTGTAGTTGGGCATCTCCGAACACAGTTCGCAGCTGATGCTCAACGACTGCAGCGGCTTGCCCAGCTTCAGGCAGCTGTTGGGCACCCGGTACTCCAGCATGCCGCCCGAGATCCACAGGATCTGCGCGCCCATGCGCGCCCCGGAGAGGAATACATCGGGCGAATCGAATTCGCCGATGACGCCCCTTTCGCTCGCCATGCCGCAGGGTGCCAAAATCTTGGCGTCGAAGTAACTGCCGATGGGCAGGCGGAAGACGTGCTTGTTCAGCACGGGCCGCCTGTGCATCATCAGGTCGAACACCACGCTGTCCGCCTTACGCGAGACGACATGTTCCTTTCCGCGGGCGGCGGCGTTCTCGATGACGCTCACCAGCCCCGCTTCCTCCAGGACGTTGACGTTGAAGTGCACCGTGGTGACGGGCACGTCCAGTTCGCGCGCGATGCGCGCCACGCTGAAGGCGCCGCTGCCGAGCAGGCGCAGGATCTTCATGCGCAGCCCGTGGCTGAGCGCGGAGGCGACTGTCTGAAAGTCATCCTTTCCGCTGTCCCCCAGCCAGAGCCGCAAAGTTCTGCCGCTGTCTGCGGGGCTTGGTGTGCTGCGATCCGGCTTCTTATCCAAAATACTCCTCCTTACTGCTGCGGGTTTACCCGCGGAAATTGTGTGAATGTCAGATTTGCGAAGGTCGCGCGCGTCCCTTCCGTGTAAAATCCGCAGTAGCCGTCCATGAAGGGCGCCGCGTCCGAAAGGATGAACAGCTCCGTCCCGTTCAGAAGAACGGTGATGTTGTTCTGCTCCATGCGCACCGTAACGGTGTTCGTCCGCCCGAGCGCAAAGGCGCGCTCCCCGTCCACCATCGGCGAAGCGATCTGCAGCCGCTCCTGCGAATAGTTGTACTTATACAGCGAAACGGAATTGGTATCCATGCGCAGATAGTACCCCTGGAAGGCGTGCGATTCGCTGCTGACGCCGGGCGAATAGGCAAAGTTCTTGGTGTGGAACACGATGCCCGCCGCCCCGCTCACCAGCGTGACGTCCACAGTCAGTTCGAAGTCGGACGCACCCTTTGCACCGAAATACACCATCGTGCGCGGCTGTTCCTGACTGGTGGTCATGCCGGACGAAGAGAACGTGACCGCACCGCACACCGTGTTGCTCTGCGCAAAGTCTTCCGTCAGCGCGTTCGTGAAGGATACGCCCTCGGCGTCCTTCTGCGTGGCGAGCGTCACCATGTCCAGCGTGCCGTGGAACACGCGCACCTTCATGGAATGAACGCCCGCCTCGTCGACGGAGAAGGTGCCCGCGTTCACGCGCACATACCCGTTCTCCGCATACGTCGCGCCCCCGATCTCCATCTGATAGATATGCTCTTCGTCGATGATGACTTCGAAGATGCAGCCGTCGCTCACCTGCGCAACGTCCACATAGAGCGCATAGGTGCCCGCCTCGGGTGCGTTGACGGCGTATTTCACCCAGTCGCCTGCCTGCAGCGTCACAGCCGTCACGCTGCCGTCCGCGTCCGCCGTCCTGGTGCTCTCCGCCTCGCCCTGCCGCACGCCGTCCGCCCGGGGAGCGGCGTCCGCAATGGAATAACCGCGGTTTTCCCCTTTGAGATAGGTGTAGGCGGGAAATTCCGCCGTGAGGCTCTTTGCCGATTCGAAGTCGCCCGTGCCGAAGGCGTCGTTGGTGTAGCATACGCTGCCCAGCGTCACGCCCTGCGCCGCGCCGATGCACCCGGCGCCGCCCAGCGGCGAATCCAGGCGCAGCACGGTGATGCCGTCATAGAGCACCTCGGAAGCGGCGTAGCCGTTCACGACCTTTACGGTGTGCAGGGCGTTCGGGTTGTCGCTCGCGGACACCTGCGCCGTGCCCAAAACGCTGCTCTGCCCGTTCTGCACACGCGTTACGGTAAGCGTTGTGCCCTCCACCGCGATCCCGGTGTAGTTCTGCGCGTCCTGCCAGCTCACCGCCACGGCGCCGCTGCCCGAAGAAAGGGCGAAGTTGAGTTCCGCCGTGTACACCGCCTGCGTGGCGGAGGAGAGCGCATAGCCGTCCTGCACCGTGAGTTCCTGCGCGCCGTACGCCGTGAAGTCGGCGGGGGCGGGCTTGGGCGTTGCCCAGGTGTTCAGCCCGTTCACGAACAGGTCGCTTTGGTTGGTCAGCAGCTGCGAAATGTTGTAGCGGCGGTTGTAACCCCCGCCCGACGTGCCCGTGTGGTCCATTCTGCCCGCGTTGTGGTAGGCAATGTATTCGCTGTCCAGATTGGGGCCCGTCACATTGCTGCTGTGCCCCAGCCCGCGGTAGGTGGAGACGGAGACGTAATTTTCATCCGAAGCATAGCCGCCGCCCGTATAGGGCATGTCGTCGCCCGTGCTCAACAGGATGATGTTGTTGTCCTTTGCCGTCAGCCCGTCATAGAGGAAGTCCTCCGTGGTGGAGGCATACGCCACGCGGTAGGCGGCGGAATCGACGTGATTGCCCGTGAAGGTCAGATACTGGTATCCGTCCCGCTCGAAGTACCCGGGCCCCTCCGTCCAGCCGCCCATCGTGGCGACAGGAATGGAGTTGCGCTCGCCCGCCGTCACTTTGCCGTCCGTACCCACGGTGAGCGGCGTGTAAAAGACGGAGCCCTCCGCGGCGTACCCGGGGACCGCCGACATCAAATAGAGGTTTCCTTCCTTATCCACATAGAAGGAGCCGTCGATGCCCAGCCCGATATTTTCTGAGACGACCTCAAACGTGCTCGTGGGCGAGTCGGCGCGCAGGATATAGTGTCCATCCCCCTTCGGCGCCTCGCACATGTAGAAGTAGCCGCGGTAGTAGACGACTTCGGGCGCATAGGCGGTGTGGGTGATATTCCCGCCCGAGCCGCTCGTGCCGTCGCCGTACACCCATGCGGCAAATTCCCAGTCCACCATGTTGTCCGAGACCCAGCACGGGATGCCGTTGGAGACGTTCGTGCCGGTCAGGGAGGAGTAAAGGTAGTATTTGCCGTCATAGCGCATGACAAAGGGATCGCCGATCTGGTAAATGTTCCCCTTGTCGTCATACAGTTCGATGTAGTTGTAGTAAGTCTCCCGTTCGGGCACCTCGTACGCGATCTCCCCTTCGTCCATCGGCGTGCGGGAGTTGATGTCGTATTCGGGCGCCGGGGAGTCCGGTGTGCAGCCTGCCATAAAGATGATTGGAACGGCGAGTAAGCCGCAGAAGAACATTTTCGGAATGAGCTTGTTCACCTGTTTCCTCCTGTCAGTATTCTGGTGGCTTCAGCGCCCCCGCTTGCGCGGGGGACGCGAAGCGCACATGTTGTCAGTCCTTTCTGGGAAGGTCTGCAACGGCGTTGAGCGAATTCTGCGCCGCCGCCTCGGCCGCCGTTTCGGCAGGCGTGACCTTCATGCCATACCAGCTGACCACGCAAGCATTATCGGCAATGCGCAAGCCCAGCTCTGTACCCGTATGAGGATCGGTATCCAGATAATTGAAGAACTCTTCACCGTCCACTTTCAGGATAATGCGCAGCCCCGTATCTTCTTTTTCGAGCGTCACTTCAAGAAGATAGGTATTGCCCTTTACAAAGGGATCTTCGCAAGCCCATCCGGGATTGGTGTTAAGCTGTTTCAGACCCGTTCCGTCACCCTTGTACAGGATCCAAGCGCCGCTGTCATAATTGAAATACCAATAATAGAGTTTTTGTTTGGAAAACTCACCATTGCTGGCAATGTTTGCAAGTCCTGTACCACCAAAAACAATACCGTTTTTGTTTTTGCCTGCCGTCGCACAAATTCCGAACGTAGTATAGACCTGGAACGTCCCTTCTGCCAGTTCGCCGTCGACGATTGCCAACGAGCACAGACCATTGGCCGAAACAATATCGTATATCCCGTCATTTTCTACGTCGATCGTTCCATAGGGCGTGCTGTCCAAAACGGCATCGGGATCAGAGACGACCCCCCCCCATTTTGCAGTCGCCGTCACGTTGCCCGTGACGGAATAGCCCGTCGTCAGTTCCACGTCCTCTTCATCAAACCAGCCGAGGAAGGTGTAGCCGGGGAAGGAGAGCGCCGCCGGCGCAGCTTCCAGCGCGCCGAGCGCAACGGTCTGCGCCTGGGGCGCCGTGCCGACCGCCGTCACAAAGGTGATCATCGCCTCGTCCGTGAACACGGCGTACAGCGTCTTTCCGGCAAAGTCCGCGCTCATCGCATACTCGCCGGGCTGATAGACCGCCTCGCCGCCCTCCTGCGTTGCCCAGCCGAGGAAGTTGTTGTCCGCAAGGGTCGCCGCGGGAAGCGTGAACGTCCAGCCCATGGGAAGGGTGATGGAAGCATCGCCAGTCACCGTGCCCGTGCCCGCGTTCAGCGTGAGCGTGCCGGAAGCAAGGTCTGCCTCATCCGTCACCTGGATCGCCCACCACGTTCTGACGGGGGAATTGATGGAGCGCAGCGCCAGCTGCGTGCCTTCAAGCGGGTCACTGTCCGTGTAGGTGAAGAACTGCCTGTCGTTCACAAGGAAGGTGATCACCAGCGCGCCGCTCTCCAGCTTCTGCATGCGCACGGTCATCTTGTACGTCTGCGTTCCCGAATGCCAAGCCTCGCCATAGGCGTTCTTCCAGCTCGTATCGCTGCTCAACACATGATAATTGTCGTTCGCGGGATAATCATAGATCTTGGCAAGCTGCCATGCCCCGCTTGCGTTGTTCAGGTGCCAGTAATAATAGGTCGCATTTTCTTTATCGCCGGGATCCGTCATGTTGCCGATATTCGTGCCGCCGAACAGCAGGCCGTTGTTACCGGAAGCCGCGGTGATGTTCGTGTAGAAGGTGATCTCGCCGCTTGCAAGCGTCTCATCGAGCAAGGCAAGCGAATTGCCGCTCGAGGAGTAAATATCGTACACGCCGTCGTTGGAGGACGTAAAGCCGCCCTCTACGACCACCTGTTCCACGCCCGCAAAGCTGCCCTCAACGGCGCTCCACTTTGCCGTGAGCGTGACGGCGCTCTCCGTCAGCGTGCTGCCCGCCTTGACCTCGGTACCATCCTCGTCAAACCAGCCCGCAAACAGGTAGCCGGTGCGCACGGGAGCCGCAAAATCCTCCTCCAGCGCCGTATTCCTTGCCACCAGCGCCGTCCTCTGCGACAGCGTGCCGCCGTTGGCGTCGAAGGTGACGAGCGTTTCGCTCTCGCCCACATAGTAGGCGTACAGCGTGGCGCCGTCCAGCGATGCGGCCATCGTCGTCTCCTCCACAAGCGTCGTGGCGTCGTCTTTGGTCGTCGTCCAGCCGAAGAACACGCTCCCCTCTTTTTCCGCCGCGGGAAGGGTCAGGCTCCAGCCTGCGGGACGGGTGATGCTCGCCACCGCGCAGGTGCCGCCGTTGGCGTCCAGCGTCACGGTATAGCCGCCCTCCATCTCGGAGACGTCCGTCAGGCACACGCCGTAGTAATAGCAGCCGCCGTCGCCGTTGCGGAAGCCGACCGCGCCGCCCGTGAGCGCCGCGCCGCCCAGCCCTGCAATGTCGGCATACTGCGCGATCTGCGCGCCGTCGATGCGCACGGTGATCTGCCGTCCGCCCTCAATGTTCTGCAGCTCGATCTCGACATGATATCTGCCGCCCGCAACATAGCCCACCAGCGTTCCCGTAGCAAGCACGTCATAGCCGGGCGAACTTGTATTGGTCGTATCGGGGTTGGTGGGATCGGTCACTTTTACCAGCTGCCACACGCCCGAGCCGTTGTTGATATGGAAGTAATAGTAGGACGATCCGACCGCCTTGAACTCATCATCCACAACGTCCGCAAAGTCGTCGGCGATGGACGCGCCGAACACAAAGCCGTTGGCGCCGTAGCTTGCCGCCTTGAAGTACATGGAGATGACGCCTTCCTCAAGCGTGACATCCTTAAAGATGCCGTAGGAGGCGCGCGCCGCGTACCATGCGGTGTAACCGTCGTACTCCGTATCCTCCGTGTAGGAGCCCATCAGCGCCTCCACGGCAAGATCCTGCGTCACTTCCACGCCGGGATCCTTGACCCATTTGGCGGTCAAGGTAACCTCCAGGGGCGTTCCGTCATAGCCGGCCTCCGCAAAAACGGTGTCCGCATCCACCTTTTCCGTGCCGTTGTACCAGCCTTCCACCACAAAGCCGAGCCTCTGCGCTTCGGGCAGCTCGCCCAGCACCTCGCCGCTCGCGCGGTAGATGGTCTGCGCGATGCCTTCGCCCGTATCGAAGTAGATGAGCGCGCCGCCCTGCAGCTGCTCCCACTGTGCCGTAAGCGTGATGTTTTCGGTCAGCGTTTCGCCCGCAGCGTACGCCTCGCCGTTTTCATCTACCCATCCGGTGAACTCATAGCCCGCGCGCACAGGCGTGGGAAGGCTCTCCACCTCCTCGCCGATCGCAACGCGCATGAAGTCCACGGGATCGCCGCCCGCCGTGTCAAAGTCGATCTGATAAGCGGAAGGCGTCACTTTCAGGTTGGAGAAGCAGATGCCCGTCGCCGCCGCACGGAATCCGACGCCCGTGCCACCCATCGTCCTGTAATTGGTCGTGGCGGTGCCCACTTCCATCTGCAGTTCGTCGTCGATATAGCAGCGGATATAATCTTCCGCCGTCTCCACTTTGATATGGAAGACGTTATCGCCGCCCTCCTCCTTCGCCGCGCGGTATTTTTCCGCAAAGCCCGTCTTGTTGTTGGCAAGCGCGACGATCTGCAGGCTGACATAGGAGCCCGTATCCGTCAGATAGGCGATCTGCATGGCGCCGCTGGTCGCGTTGATGTGGTAGTAATAATAGCTGACGCCCGTCTCCCACGCCGGATCGACGTCCCCCAGATCCGCATTCCAGACAAGCCCGCATCCGGTCGCAGAGAAGGATTCGAAGGTGATATCCGCTTCATATGTGCCGTACGCCATCTCATAATCGCTCACTGTCGTAACGGCGCGCGTGTTGGACGCGAGGGTATAGCGTCCCTGCTCATCCACCTTGAACGCAGAGGAAACGCCGTAGTCGTACACCGCCGTCAAGTAGACGTCCTCCGGATAGGTCAGCGTGAAGGAGTCGGTGTAATTGGAGCCCTCCGCCGTATATCTCCAATAGGCAAACGGATAGGAGTTCTCACCGATCTGCATGGCAGAGGCCTGCGGAAGGGTGACCGTCTCGCCCATCTTCACCGTGACGGGCGCGATGACCTCGCTCGACCCGGTATCGAAGAAGATGGAATATTCGCCCGCCTCCCACTTGGCGTACAGCGTTGCGTCCGCGCTGATGTCAAGGGAGGGCGCCACGTTGTTGGTCGCTTCCACCTGCCGCGTGCATTCCTCGTCATAGAACCAACCCACAAGATCGTAGCCGAAGTTATAGGGCGAGGGCAGCGTGAACGATTCCCCTACCGTATAAGTCTGGTCGGGAACGGTCGCGCTGCAGTTCGTCTGGAAGGAGACGTTATACTGCGTCCCTCCCGCCGGCGTACATGCCGCCAGTCCCAGCGCCACCATGGCGGCAAGGAGCAGCGTCAGCAAACCTGCCGTTCTTCTCTTTTGTCTTTGCATCTTTTTCCTCCTGAATCATATTTTCAAGGCGGCGCTGCGGGCCTGCCGCCTTATATCCTCCGTTTTGTTCAGATGAGCTTCTTCTGCGGCGTCATGGTGGGGCCGTTGACCACCATCACGTCGGGGCCGTCGTCCACCTTGACGAACTTCATCCTGTCCATGCGGATCTGCCGCGGCGAAATTTCCAGGGGACTGAAGTGCTGATGGTAGAACATGACCCAGCCGCCGTCCGGCGTGCGCGTGTACACGGAATCGCCCACCGCCCGCGCATACAGGTGCGAGGTGAGAATGGGATTGTACTCGTACTTCTTCCACGGCCCGAGCGGGTGCTCCGCGGTGGCGTAGCCCTCCGCATAGCTGCCCTTGTAGTGGCTGCCCGCGTACATGGCATAGTACAGCCCGTTGTGTTTGCAGATGACCGCCCCTTCCACAACGTTCGCGTAGTCGCGCTCCCACGGCTCCGTCGCCGCGAACATCTTGGTGATGGTGTCCTCCAGGACGGTCACCTTGCCGTCCTCCAGCTTCATTTCCATGATCCAGCACTCGTTTCCGTTGTTGAATCGCACGACGGTGAGATACGCCCTGCCGTCGTCATCCAAAAACGGCGCGCCGCCGATCTCCTGCACGTCGGTGTGCAGGGGCACCTTCTGCGCGCTCACAAAGGGCCCGAGCGGGCTCTTTGAGGTGGCGTAGGTGACCTGCGCGCGCCGCTTCCCGTTCTCGTCGGGCGCCGTGTGCGAGGCATAGAACATGTAGTACCAGTCCCCCTTGCGGATGACGTTGGGGCTCATGTATTCGTTGTTTCCCCAGCCGTCCTTGCCGTGGAACACGACGTGCGGCTGCGACCAGTGCAGAAGATCGGTCGAAGTATAGCACTGGAAGAGCGTCATATCCGCAGTGTCCGTATAATAGAGGTAATATGTCCCCTCGTCATACAAAATATCGGGGTCGGCGCCGTAGAGGATGGGATTGGTGAACGTCTCACCCTCCTCGCAGGGCGCAAGTTCCTTGAGCGTGACGTTGCGGAACTCCGCCACCCCTTCCCCGAAGGCAAGCCCCACCGCTCCCTTGGCAAAATGGGAGAGCTTCAAATCGAACTTGGGATAGGGCTCGTCGTCGTGCAGGAAATTATTGAAGTAGAGCCTGACGTTCTCGCCGCGCATATGTACCGCGATCTTATACCAGACGTCCCGATCGAAGGGATAGTGCACCGTACCCAGCACCTTCGTGATATGGTCGCCGTTGCTGACTTTGGTGAGCTTGATGGAATGGTCCTGCACGTTCACCGTAAAGGAATAGCCCACCAGCCAGTCCACGCCGTTCTTTGCGACAGTACGGAAGTATAGCCCCGCGTCGCCCTCTGCCTTCAGCCTGATCTCCGCTTCGAATGAGAAGTTTTCCGGCGCATTGTCTGCCGTAAAAACAAAGGTCTGTCTCCCCTCCTCGCCGCGCAGCACTCCGTTTTTCTCTTCGACGTTTCCACCGAGTTTCATCCAGTTCATTATCGCCACCTCTTTCGTTTTTTTCAAAATCCGTCTAAATTTTGCACTACATGTGCATTTTTTTCAGGATTTCAACCGTATTCTACAGTACTATTCCAGAAAGTCAATAGAAAATAAAAAAATCAGGGTCTTTTCTACAACTGCACTTGTATGAAAGATCCTGGTTTTTTTAAATATATTAAACAACTGCGACCCGGGGCTGCTGCGATGACATAAAACACGAATTTTTCGCCCCCGCGCAAAGGGCGCTCCCGCCCCCCGAACAGGCACTGGCGCAGACCATGCTTGTAAGCACGCACAATGCGCCGATCGACTGCACTATTTTCATTTTTCTCTTGAACACACCTTTCCTCCCTGTTTGAAAAATAAATTTTAATGCAAACAAATGCAAAATAATTTCCAAAAAATGATCCGAGGAATCTTTTAACATCACTAATATTAACTTTTCATTCGGAAATTTTCCACAATGGATTTTTGAAAGAACATAGAAAATTTCGGAAATACCGCCTTGAAAGCCCGTTTCGGACAAAAAAATATCCGCGGAATACGCATTTGCTGCGCCCCGCGGGCTCAAAAATTTTATTTTTCATCATGCCTTCAATGCCATACGCATTTTTTATTTGTTCAGCTTTTTCCGACCCCGGAACAAAATATGTGACGGATCCCGGCTCCCGGAAAGTTCGGAACGCCCATCACCCTTCTTCCCGCTTTCCCATATGAAACTTGTTCCGTAGGTCCCGTGGGACCGATGGGTCCCGTCACGCCCGTGGGACCGGTGGGCCCCGTCACGCCCGTGGGACCGGTGGGCCCCGTTATTCCGGAGCCATCGCTGAACACGGCGGTCTCGCTGCAATGCCAATCGCAAACACAGGGGCAGCACCCGCAGGTACAAGTTCTCTTGTAAATCGTCATAAATCTTTTCCTCCGATCTGCGCTGACGCGCACGGAACAATGCACGCAATTTTTGCATTGCCCGTACTATATTATAGTCGGCGACCGTCGCAGGAGGTGACAATGCTGCTATCCGTTTGTATGATCGTAAAGGATGAGGAAGAAGTGCTTACCCGCTGTTTAGACAGCGTGAAGGACGCGGCGGATGAGATCGTGATCGCGGACACAGGCAGCGCGGACACGACCGTCTCCATCGCACGCAGATATACCGACCGCGTCTTTCCCTTTGCATGGTCAGACGACTTTTCCGCCGCCCGCAACTTTTCCTTTTCCAAGGCGCGCGGCGATCTGATCATGTGGCTGGACGCGGACGACGTGATCACGCCCGACATGCTCCCCCGCCTGAACGCGCTCAAAGCGCGCATGCAGCGCGAGCGTGCCGATCTGGCGGCATGCAGATATATCAGCGGCGGATGCAGCTATTTCCGCGAACGCATCGTGCGGCGGGCGGGCAATTTTGTTTGGGAAGGACGGGTGCACGAGTGCATCGGTGCGCACGGAAAGGTCATACGGGATGAATTTTCCGTGACGCACCTGGGCAGCAGCAAACCGCGTGGCGCGCGCAACCTGCATATCTATCAGAAGTGGCGCGCCGAGGAGCCCCTGGGCGCGCGCGATATGTTCTACTACGGGAGGGAACTGTACTATGCAAAACTGTACACCGAGGCAGCCGCCGTACTGGAGGAGATGCTCTCCGGCGACGGATGGTACGTCAACAAGATCGAAGCCTGCCGTGTGCTTGCAGACTGCCGTGCGGCGCGCGGCGACCGGGAAGGCGCGCTCGACGCGCTGCTGCGTGCCTTCCGCTACGGATTGCCGCGCGGGGGCGTCTGCCACGCCGTGGGAAGGCTCTTTCAGGAAGCGGGCAGTCTGCGCGAGGCGATCTGGTGGTACGAACACGCCCTGAAATGCCCCGACCGTTCCGGCGAGGGCGACTTTGACCTGCCCGACGAACGCACCCTGTTTCCCCTTCTGGGGCTGACATACTGCCACTATGCACTCGGAGACATGGAAAAAGCGCTCGCCTGTCACGTCCGCGCCGCCACCCTGGCGCCCGACCACCCCAGCGTTGCGCATAACGCCGCCTTTTTTGCACAGACGGCGCCAAAAACAAAGGGCGATTAGCCCCTTGTCACAATCTTTGCGCGCACGGGATATACGCTGTCCGGCGTTTTGATGATCTCGCCGATGCTGTCGGCAACGATGCGTCCCCTGTGCGGATTTTTGACGGAGACGATGGAGCTGTGCACGTCCGCCTGTACGTCGCTGTATTCGAAAGCGAGATCCGCGCCCTCCATGGTGCAGTCGATCAGGCGCAGATTTTTGCAATAACAAAGCGGCTGCGTGCCCCGGATATGGCAGCGCACAAAGGTGAGCCCCTGTGAATACCAGCCCAGGTACTCGCCGTCCACCAGGCTGTCCGTGACCGTCACGTTCCGGGCGTGCCAGAAGGCGTCTTTGGTGTGCAGCTCGGAATGTGAGATGGTCATGTCGTGCACATACTGAAAGGAATACTTCCCGTCGAAGTGCAGCCCGTCGATGCGGATATCGCGGCTCTCCAGAAAGGCGTATTCGGAGAGGAGCGAGCAATCCTTCAAAGTCAGATCGCGGCTCTTCCACCCGAACTCGGGCGAGGAGATATGCGTGCCGGAAATGCGCACGCCGCGGCACTCGCGCACCGCCTTGATGCCGTTCATTTTGCATCCGGTGATAATCACGTCCTCGTCATACCAGAGCGCGGCGCGGCAGCCGGGCGTCATCTCGCAGTTTTCAAGTCTTGCCCCGCGCACATGCCACAGCGGGTAGCGCAGATCAAAAAAACAGTCCTGCGCGAGGATATCTTTGCTTTCCTTGAGTGCAGACTCTCCGTCCTCCTCCCCTTCGAAGCGGCAGCGTTGCAGATGCAGAGCGCGGGAGGCATAGAGCGCGCGCTCCTGCGCAAATGTCTTTTCACAAATCGGTTGCATGGTCATATGTCCTGTATCGCAGATGAATTTCGGTCTGTATTATAGCACAATCCGCAAGCATTGTCCAATACTTATTGGATATCCTTCGCCATAGCCGCAAGGCATAAAAAAAGACCCCCGTACGGAGGCCTTTTTTGCGGATTTGTCAGAAATCCACTTCGGTATCGTAGTAGCAGCACTTGAGCAGCTTTTCCATCTCCTCGACGGAGGGCTTGCGGGGGTTGGAGCCCGTGCAGGCATCGCCGATGGCGTTGACCGCGATGTCATGCAGTCTTTCCAGGAAGACGTTTTCGGGAACGAAGCCCTGCTCGCAGGGATAGCTGTCCGCGCCGTAGTTCTTGATGCAGTGCGGGATATTGAGGTCGTCGTTCATCTTGCGCAGGTACGCGATGAGGGCGCGCACCTTCTCGGAATCGCTGGCGCTCTTGTTGCAGATGCCCATGTAGTCGGCGATGACGCCGTAGCGCCTGCGCGCCGTCAGATTCTTTGCGTTGAACGCGATGACCTTGGGCAGGTACATGGCGTTTGCCGCGCCGTGGATGATGTGCGCGCCGTAGTCTGCGAACGCAGCGCCCGTCTTGTGCGCCATGGAGTGGACGATGCCCAAAAGGGCGTTGGAGAACGCCATGCCGGCAAGGCACTGTGCGTCGTGCATCGCGTCGCGCGCCGCCATATCGCCGTTATAGGAGGCGACAAGGTTCTTCTGGATCATCTCGATCGCGTGGATAGCGAGCGGATCGGTGTAGTTGCAGTTCGCGGTGGAAACGTAAGCCTCGATGGCGTGCGTCATGGCGTCCATGCCGGTATGTGCGACCAGCTTCTTGGGCATGGTCTCGGCAAGCTCGGGGTCGACAATGGCGACGTCGGGCGTGATCTCGAAGTCGGCGATCGGGTACTTGATGCCCTTCGAATAATCGGTGATGATAGAGAACGCGGTGACCTCGGTCGCCGTGCCGCTCGTGGAAGAGATGGCGCAGAACTTTGCCTTGTGGCGCAGCTGCGGGATGCCGAACACCTTGCACATTTCCTCGAACGTGATGTCGGGATACTCATACTTGATCCACATCGCCTTTGCCGCATCGATGGGCGAGCCGCCGCCCATCGCAATGATCCAGTCGGGCTCAAACTCAAGCATCGCCTGCGCGCCCTTCATGACCGTCTCGACGGAGGGATCGGGCTCGATGCCCTCAAAGAGCTTGACTTCCATGCCTGCTTCCTGCAGATAAGAGACCGCCTTGTCCAGGAAGCCGAATTTCTTCATCGAGCCGCCGCCGACGCAGATGATCGCCTTCTTGCCCTGGAAGGACTTGAGCGCCTCCATGGCGCCCTTGCCGTGATACAGATCTCTGGGTAATGTAAACCTTGCCATACAACTTTCTCCTTATGATTATTCTGCGAACGTATTCGTTCACATTTTTTCCATTGCATATTATACACGCACCGCAGACTTTCGTCAAGACCCAAATGAAAAATTTCTGCGATTTTTTGGGAAAAAATTGCGCGCCGTCCGCAAGAGCACGGACGGCGCGCGTCTTATTTTCCGCTGTCACCGTAATTTGCAAGGGCGCGCGCGCTCGGATCGCTTACATCGCATCCCTTCCAGTCTCTGTTCGGCATCCAGAAATCCGCCGCGCATGCCGATCGCAAACGTGCGCACAGGCTTGTTCAAAAACCGCGCGCCGACGGCGCAGACAAGTGAGCTGTCCAGCCCTCCCGAAAGCAGAAATCCCAAAGGCGCATCACTGTCCAGCCGCTTTTCAATGCCCGCAATAAGCTTTTCGCGGATGGCGGCACACACCTCATCCGGATCCCCGCGCACAAATTCATCGACGGCGGCAATGTCGCAATAGCAGTTACAAGGGCAGAAGGATCTCGCAGTCACTGTCCGAACGGAACACATAGCCCTTCCCTTCCAACTTGCGTTTCAAGGAACGGAAGCCGTAGATTTCTCCGTTGCAGACAAGCATATTGCCGTTCAGGGCAAAGGGCTGCATGCCCGCTGCGTTCAGTCCCATGATCGCAAGGCGGTGAAACCCCATCCAGCCGCCCGGCGTCTCTTCAAACGACGTCATATCCGGACCGCGCGAAAGCGTCCTGTAAAAACAGCGTTCCATCCTTTCTTTGGAGACGTCTTTCCCCGTACAGCAAAAGATCGAACACATACTCTGCTCCTTCGCCTGCACTGCCCGCGCCCTGCGGCGCGTACGCTGCAGACACTTTCGACGCAGCCAGGGCGATATACTCTTCCGCCGCGCTTAATTGCCGACATACATCCGGCGATAGGGATTCTGACTGTCGGGCGTAAGGCGGATGAAGGGCGCGCGCAGCACCGCTGCCGCCTCATGGCCGAAGAGCGCGCACCACTCGCACACCAGCGCCTGCGCTTCGTCGGGAAGGGCGGCGAGCCGCTCTGCGTGCACCTGTGCGGGCAGCCTTGCTGGGATCTGCCCGCCGCGCACGAACATTTCGCCGCCGTGCATGCCCGTGCCGCAGAAGTTGCCGACCGCCGGCCTGCCCTGCGCGTTCAGCCCCAGCACGATGATGGTGCCGCCCGCCTGGTATTCGCCCAGAAAACTGCCCGCGCAGCCGCCGATGACGATGGCGGGCCTGTTCTCGCGGTACGCCTTGATGTGGATGCCGCAGCGATACCCCACATCCCCTTCCACAAAGATCTTCCCGCCCCGCATGGCATAGCCCGTCGCGTCGCCCGCGCTGCCGCATACGACGATCTCGCCGCCGTTCATGGTGTCGCCCGTCGCCTCCTGCACGTTGCCCTGTACGCGGATGCTGCCCCCGTTCAGATAGGCGCCGAGCGCGTTGCCGGGCGTGCCGACCACCTCGATGCGTTTATCCGAAAGTCCTGTGCCGATATAGCGCTGCCCGACGCAGTGCTCGATACGCACTTCGCGTTCGGGGCAGGCGCGCACCGCCGCATTGAGCGCGGCGTAGTGCATCCCGTTTGCATCGATGATCATATCATACCTCCCGCGCGGGCACTGCCCCGCGCGCCTTTGCAGACCGCCCGCATGGCAGCCTCACATATTCTCGCCTGCGTAGCGCACGCCAAGCAGATCCAGTTCGCGGTCGGTCAGCCCCACGCCGCGCAGCATGAGCCGGTTGCCCCGGAGCGCTTCGATGGAGTTGATGCCCATTCCCCCCATCATCTCCCGGATCTCGTGATCCCAGGCGGTGACGAGGTTGACGAGCCGCCTGTAGCCGATTTCGGGATCGAGGCGGCTGACCAGTTCGGGCCGCTGGGTGGCGATGCCCCAGTTGCACAGCCCCGTATGGCAGCTTCTGCACAGGTGACAGCCGAGCGCAAGCAGCGCCGCCGTGCCGATATAGCATGCGTCCGCTCCCAGCGCGATCGCCTTGACGACGTCGGCGCTCGAACGGATGGAGCCGCCCACGATGAGGGAGACCTCGTCGCGGATGCCCTCGTCGCGCAGGCGTTGATCGACCTGCGCAAGCGCGAGTTCGATAGGGATGCCCACGTTGTCGCGGATGCGCGTGGGCGCTGCGCCCGTGCCGCCGCGGAAGCCGTCGATGGCGATGATATCCGCACCGCTGCGCGCAATGCCGCTTGCGATCGCCGCCGCGTTATGCACCGCCGCCACCTTGACGATGACAGGCTTTTTGTAGTCCGTCGCCTCCTTCAGGGAACACACGAGCTGGCGAAGATCCTCGATGGAATAGATGTCGTGATGGGGCGCGGGAGAGATGGCGTCCGCTCCCTGCGGGATCATGCGCGTTTCGGAGACGTCTTCGGTGATCTTTGTTCCGGGAAGGTGCCCGCCGATGCCCGGCTTGGCGCCCTGCCCCATCTTGATCTCAATGGCGGCGGCGTGTTCGAGGTATTCCTGCCAGACGCCGAATCTGCCGCTCGCCACCTGCACGATGGTGTTCTTGTACTTGTAGAAGTCCCTGTGCAATCCGCCCTCGCCCGTGTTGTAATAAGTCCCCAGCTCCTGCGCCGCCCGCGCGAGCGATTCGTGCGCGTTGTAACTGATGGAGCCATAGCTCATCGCCGAAAAGAGGATTGGCACTTTGAGCTCGAGCTGGGGCGAAAGGGTGTTTTTCAGCCTGCCCTTTGCATCCCGTTCGACGGATGCAGCGCGCTTGCCCAGCCAAAGGCGGGTCTCCATCGGCTCGCGCAGCGGGTCTATGGGCGGGTTGGTGACCTGCGAAGCATTGACGAGCAATTTGTCCCA
>CAJFNH010000008.1 GCA_904394195.1 Candidatus Gallimonas caecicola | reverse complement strand
TGGAAGAATACGGCGCAAAGGCGACCTTTTTCCTAGGCGGGAGCTGGGCGGATGACAACGCCGACTGTGTGCGGCGCATCGCAAGGGCGGGGCATGAGATCGGCTCGCACGGGTATTTTCACCGCGATCATGCGTCGCTCGGCTATGACGGCAATGTGGCGGAGATCGCCAACAGCGTGCAGCTCATTTCCGTGCTCGCCTCCTCTCCCGTTACCCTCTTCGCCCCGCCTTCGGGCGCGTATGACGAGGACACCGTCAACGCCGCCGAGGCGCTCGGCCTCAAGACCATCCTCTGGTCGAAGGATACCGTCGACTGGCGGGATAAAGATGAAGATACCTGCTTTTTGCGCGCGACGCAGGGCGTGGCGGCGGGGGACTTCGTGCTCATGCACCCCATGCAGCATACGCTTGCGGCGCTGCCGCGCATTCTCGGCGCATATGCCCGGGCGGGGCTGCGCGCCGTGACGGTGAGTGAAAATCTGGGCGCCGTATGACGCCTGTTCGCAAAAATACATAGGAGAAACAGATATGATAGAAACCAGGACTCTTGCAAACGGCGTGCGCGTCATCGTCAAACAGATGGAGGGACTTCTGTCCGTCTCCATGGGCGTGCTTGTGGGTACGGGCGCCGCCTTTGAAACGGACGCCGAGGACGGTATCTCACACTTCATTGAGCACATGCTCTTCAAGGGCACGCCCACGCGTACCGCGTTCGAGCTCTCCGACGCGTTCGACGCACTCGGCGCGCAGGTCAACGCCTTCACGGGCAAGGATATGACCTGTTTTTACTCCAAGGCGACGAGCGACCACGCCGCGGAGGCGTTCGCGCTGCTTGCCGACCTCTTCCTCAACGCCAATTTCCCCGAGGAGGAGATGAAGCGCGAAAAAGGGGTGGTCGTCGAGGAGATCCACATGGACGAGGATTCGCCCGAGGATCTCTGCCTCGATCTTCTCGCCCGCGCCATGTTCGGAAAAGGCGGCTACGGCAGGAATATTCTGGGACCTGCCTCCAATGTGGAGGGGTTTACGCGCGAGGATCTGCTTGCATACCGCGCGGAGCGCTACTGCCCCGAGAACATCGTCGTCTCCTTTGCCGGGTGCATCGATGTTGCCGAAGCGCTCGAGCTCGCCGAACGCTATTTCGGCGGCATGGCGCCGACGCACTTTTGTGAGCGTAAAAAACAGATCGTGCAGACGGCGGGCAATCTCTTCCGCCAAAAGCCCATCGAGCAGGCGCACTTTGCGCTCGCTTTTCCCACGGCTGCGCGCGAGGACGCGATGCGCCCCGCCGTGCAGGTGATGAACACCATTCTGGGCGGCGGCATGAGTTCGCGCCTCTTCAAGCGGGTGCGCGAGGAGCTGGGGCTTGCCTACTCCGTCTACTCTTACTGCACGCACTACGAGGAGACGGGCGTATTGTCCGTGTACGCGGGCGTCAATCCCGCCAAGGCGGGCGACGCCCTGGGCGCCGTGCGCGATGTGATCGGACAGTTCGTGCGCGAGGGCGTGAGCGAAGAAGAATTTTCCCGCGGCAGGGAACAGGTAAAGTCGGGCGCCGTTTTCTCGCAGGAAAATACTTCCGCGCAGATGCTGCTCTACGGCAAGGAGATGCTCTACAACCGCCGCGTGTATGACTTTGAGCGGCGCATGGCGGAGATCGCCGCGCTGCGCCGCGAGGACGTGCTGCAGGCGATCGCGTGCAACTTTGACTTCTCGCGCGCTGCCATTGCCACGGTCGGCAATCTGGAAAAGGGGCTCTCCCTGTGAACATGGAGCGGGCGCAGGGGTTTGCGCCCTTCATTGCGCCGGACAGCAGGCTTCTGGTGCTGGGCAGTTTTCCCTCCGTCAAAAGCCGCGCGCAGGGCTTTTATTACGGCAATCCACAGAACAGATTCTGGCGCACGGTGTGCGGTTTTTTCGGCGAGGAAGTCCCCGCGGACATTGCGGGGAAAAAGGCGTTTCTCCTTCGCCGGAAGATCGCGCTCTGGGACGTGGTGACGGCGTGCGAGATCGCGGGCTCTGCCGACGCCTCCATCCGCGGGGAGCAGCTCGCCGACGTCGCCGCCCTTCTTGCGGGCAGCGCGGTGGAAGCGGTGTTCTGCAACGGCAAAACGGCATATGCGCTGCTTCAACGCGGAGCGCCGCTGCCCGTGCGCACGGAATGTCTGCCCTCCACCTCGCCCGCCAACCCGCGTTTTCGCGCCGCCGTCTGGGAAGATCGGCTGCGTTCGGTATTCGGAGATACATAATGATCACATATGAAGAACTTTTATCGCAACTCTTTTCGCTTGCGGACGAGAGCTTCCGCGCCTTTCACACAAAACTTCTGAAGGATGATGCCGTCCATGTGATCGGCGTGCGCACGCCCGCGCTGCGAAAGCTGGCAAAGGGGTTGAAGGGGGAGCTTGACGCACTGCTCACCTTTCCCGACGACTACTATGAAGTTACCTGGCTCAAGTGTGCCGTGGCGGCGCTTTTGCCCTATACGCAGTTTGTCGCCGTGGTCGACGCTCTGGTGGGGCTGCTGGATAATTGGGCGACGTGCGACATGTTCGCGCCCGCCTGCATCGCCAGGCACCGCGATCTGTTCAAGCCCAATGTGCTGCGCTACCTTGCCGATGACCGCGTGTTCGTCCGGCGCTTTGCGCTCACCACGCTGCTGCACTTCTATGTCGTCGAAGGGGAGCTCGCCTTTGTGCTCGAATGTCTGCGGCAGGCGGATTCGGAAGAATATTATGTTTCGATGGCGGCTGCATGGCTGACGGCAGAAGTGCTCGTAAAATTTTACGATGCGGGGAAAGCGTTTCTTGCGGAGGGCAAGCTTTCCCATGCGACGGCGCGCCGTGCCGTGCGCAAAGCGTGCGAGAGCTTGCGCATCAGCGATGCGAAGAAGGCGGAATTGCGTGCGATGAAAGTATAATGTCACAAAATTTTGTGACTTTTTCCGACGAATTTTGCTGAAAGTATTGACAAACCCCTTCGGATGGGGTACAATAGGGAAAATAACAGAACACATCCCGCGGAGCGGGATGAGCGGAGGATTTTATGTACGAGAAAGTTTGCAAGATGCTTGCAGAGCAGTTGGATATTTCCGTCGATACGATCACGCCCCAGTCCGAAGTCGTCAAAGACCTCGGCGCGGATTCGCTCGACGTTGTGGAACTCATGATGCAGCTCGAGGATGAGTACGGCATCACTTTGCCCGAGGGCGAGGTCGAAAACGTCAAGACGGTGCAGGACATTGTTGACATGATGGAAAAGATCGCAAAGTAAGCCTGCCGTCCTGCGGAGCGCGTTTTATGCTCCAAAAACATGAATACGTCTGAAAAACCCCGCTGCCCGAAAGCGATCGCTTTCGGGCAGCGGGGTTTGTGGTATTGTGTGGGATGGATCAATATTCCAACAGTCTTGCTGTATATGGCGCGCCATTGAGCGGGATATCGTAGAAAGTCAATTCTTCTTTAAATTTGTCACCGATCAAAAGAGAAGAAGTGTTGATTGTTCTGCTTCCGACTTGATATCCCTCATTGTTATAGACATTTATTACGGCAAAATAATCGGTCGTTGTGTTGTTTTGTCCCTGCCTATCTGCAGTTTTTTCTCCCTCAACCGTGAATTCTATTTTTCCCGAATATTGATTGGCATTTTCGCCGGAAGTATAAATATACCAATCGAAGGAAATGTTGCTTATCTCATATGTCCTTTGGTATGATGATGTTCCTTTGGTAAAAAGTGCAGGTAATTCAAAGTTACGTTCGCAGAAGGTTTTTACCTCAAATTCTACAGTATCGGACAATCCGTTGCATGTTGTTGCTGTAATGGTAGTTTTTCCAATGTCGTCTGTAAAAAGTCTGTTTTCATAAATATGCGCCACGTCGGGGTTTGAAAAAGTCCATGTTACTTCCTGATTCGTTGCGTTAGACGGTGAGATCGTTGCGGAAATATTGACGTGATGCTCTACTTCCCATGCGCTGGAAGCACTTAAATTGATTTTGATACCCGTTGGAAGAACTGTCTGTTCCGTGGGCGTTTCATTGTTGTCTTGAGGGGGAGTTTCGTTCGGTGTGCTGCTGCAGCCGGATAATAGCAAGGCAGTGAAAATAAATGATAAGATAAGGGCAAAAGTTTTTTTCATATATTCTCTCCTAAATAATTTATTTTTCGGTATTATATCAAACAGGTATCGCAGTTTTTGAGAACGTGGGGTGGATTTTTAAAAAATGTTATAAAAAATTTTTCTAACAAAAAAATTCCCGATATTCGGGAATTCATGTTCGTTTTTAACGTACAAAATTGTGATTTTAAAACAGCTCTGTCATTGCGTGCTGCATTTTTCACCCGAGGAACGCCATGCCCACGGAGCCGGCGGTCAGCAGGGCAAGCCCCGTCCACGCCTTGGCGGAGAGCCGCTCTTTGAACACGAACACGGAAAAGAGCACGGTCACTAAAATGCTCATGCGGTCGATGGGCACGACGATGCTCACCCGTTCCCGGACAGCGTGATCAGGCGCATGAGGGCATGAAGAAAGAAGCCGCCCTCCGACAGAACGGTGTGGGCAAACGCGGCTGCAGGCAGGTCAATAAGAAATAGCTTCATGGTTGTCGGCCCGCGGCGTTATCTGTCATATACGCTGTTGCCCTGCGCGTCGATGGCGACCACGGCGGGAAAGTCCTCCACCTGCATGCGGTAGATGGCTTCGCTCAACAGGTCGGGGAAGGCGACGAGCTGCATCGCCTTCACGCACTTTGCATACTGCGCGCCCGCTCCGCCGATGGCGGCGAAGTACACTTTGTGGTTGCGCACGAGGGCGGCGCGCGTCTCTTCGCTCATCTCGCCCTTGCCGATCATGCCGCACAGCCCCAGGTCGAGCAGGCGGGGCGCAAAGGCGTTCATGCGCGCCGAAGTGGTGGGACCGCAGCTCCCGCACGCCTTGCCTTCGGGTGCGGGGCAGGGGCCTGCGTAATAGATATATGTCTCGTCAAGTTGCACGGGCAGGGGTTTGCCGGCGTCCAGCAGTTCGAACAGCCGCCTGTGGGCGCAGTCGCGCGCCGTGAAGATGGTGCCCGTAAGCAGTACGCCGTCGCCCGCATGCAGGCCGTCGATGTCGGCGGGGGAGAGGGGAAGGGTGAGCTTCTTCATCGTGCCTCCTTTTCGGCAAGCGCCTTGCGCAGTGCCGCCTTCACGGCGGGAAGGTCTTTGTCGCACAGTACGGGCAGGAATGCCGTGAGCTGTTCGGGCGGCAGATCCCACCAGCGGAAGGCGAGCAGGAGCTGCGTGAGTTCTTCGTCAAAGCGGTTTTTGAGAAAGCGCGCGGGATTGCCGCCCGCTACGGTATAGGGCGCAACGTCCTTTGTGACCACGCTTTGAGCGGCGATGATGGCGCCGTCGCCGATCTTCACGCCGGGCATGATCACGCAGTTCCTGCCCAGCCACACGTCGTTTCCCACCACCGTGTCGCCCTTGTGGGGGAGATCTTCGATGTGGGGCGTGGAGATCTCCCGCCATACGCCGCCCATCACGTTGAAGGGATAGGTGCTCGCCGTTCCCAGGCGGTGGTTTGCCGCCCCCATGATGAACTGCGTGCCGCTTGCGATCTGGCAGAATTTGCCGATGATGAGCTTATCGCCGAAGAAGGGGTAGTTGAACAGGATATTGCGCCGTTCAAATTCTTCGGGAGCATCGTCGCTGTCGTAGTAGGTGTAGTCCCCGATGAACACGTTGGGCGCCTTGACCACGTTCTTGATAAAACACGTCGTGCCGTATTCGTTGGGGAAGGGATCATCCGGAGAGGGGATGTTGTTTTCCTGCGTCATTGTCAGAGTACCTCCTTTTCGCAGCGGATGCAGTGACACTGGATATTGACGGCGACGGGCAGCCCCGCAATGTGGGTGGGGGCGATCTCGCACGCCACGTCCAGCGCCGTCACCCTGCCGCCGAAGCCCTGCGCGCCGATATCCAGCGCATTGATCTGTTCCAGCGCCTCCGCTTCGATGGACGCCACGTCCTCGCGCGGATTGCGTGAGCCGGGGTCGCGCGTCAGCGCCTTTTTGGCAAGGAAGGCGCACGAATCGAAGGCGCCGCCGATGCCCACGCCCACGAATACGGGCGGGCAGGGGCGGGAGCCGGCAAGGCGCACCGTCTCCACGATGGAGCGCACGATGCCCGCCCTCCCCTGCGAGGGAGTGAGCATGTACAGCCTTGACATGTTTTCGCTGCCGAAGCCCTTGGGCAGAAAGGTGACTTGCACGCGCTCGCCCTGCGTCAGTTCCACATGCAGGTGCGCGGGCGTATTGTCGAGCGTGTTGACGCGCGTCAAGGGATCGCAGATGCTCTTGCGGAAGTACCCGTCCGCATAGGCGCGCCGCACGCCGTCGTCCACGGCATCGGCAAGGGGCGCGCCGGTGAGGTGCACCTCCTGCCCCAGTTCGAGCAGCACGACCGCCATCCCAGTATCCTGGCAGACGGGCATGCGCTCGTTTTGGGCGGTCCGGGCGTTTTCGAGCAGCGTATCCAGGGCGAAGCGCGCCGCGCCCTCCTCGCGGGCGGCGGCACGCTCAAGCGCCGTGCGGCAGGCGGGCGTGAGCGCGGTGCCCGCCCTTCTTGCCAGGCGGTACACACATTCGCCGATGACAGATGTATCCAGAGTCCTCATGCGACTATTATAGAACAATTTTTGCAAAATGCAAAGTTTTTCCTTGGACATTTCGGCAAATTCCTGTATAATAGCGGTATGGAACAAGGGCAGGAGATCTTCAACCGTCGGGCGCTCGGCGAAGCGGGCGTTTCCTATTCCGTCGGTATCGTATTGTACGTCGTGGTGACGCTCGTCTTTCAGATGGTCTGCCTGGCGTGCCTGGGCGAAGGGTATGCGCAGTCGGGCGTGGTGCGCTTTCTTGCCTACCTTCTGCCGCAGGTCTGTTTTGCCGCCGCCGCGCTCGTCTTTTTCCGCCGCAGCAAGGCGGGGGTGCGCAGCGTGTACCGCGCATGTAAATGGTACTATTTTCCGCTCGCGCTGCTCCTGCAGTTCGGCCTGCTCTTTTCGCTTGCGGAGCTCAACACGATGTTCTCCGACTGGCTCGCCTCGATGGGTTATCGCAGCCCGTCCATGGGCATTCCGCCGCTGGAGGGCTGGAACATGCTGCCCGCCCTGCTCATCGTCGCGTTGCTGCCCGCTCTCTTTGAAGAGACGCTCTTCCGCGGCATCTTCGTGGGGCGCATGCACGCCTCGGGGTGGGGGAGCGCAGCCACCGTCTGCATTTCCGGCGCGCTGTTCGCTCTCTATCACGGCAGCCCCGTGCAGACGCTCTATCAGTTTGCCTGCGGCGCCTGTTTTGCGCTGCTCACGCTGCGCGCGGGCAGCATGTTTCCCTCTGCGCTGGCGCACTTTTGCAACAACGCCGCCATCCTCATCCTGACTGCCACGGGCTATCAGACGGAGGGCGGCTGGACGATGCCGCAGGGCTGGCACATCGGGCTCATCGCAGCGGCATGCGCAGCGCTTGCGGCGGTGCTGCTCTTTCTGCTGCTGGATAAGTCCAACGCGCAGAAGGGGGGCGTCAGGGACGGCAAACAGTTTTTCCTGGGCGCGGGCGTGGGCATCCTCGTGTGCGCCGTTCTGTGGATCTCCAATCTTGTGACGGGGCTGACCGGTGTTTAAAGTTCATATCGTGTGCGTGGGAAAACTCAAGGAGGGGTACTGGCGGGAGGCGTTTGCCGAATATGCCAAGCGCCTGTCGCGCTTCTGTGCGCTGGAAGTTGCCGAACTTGCCGAGCGGCGCACGCCGGAAGAGGAGGCGGAGGGTATCCTGCGCGCCTGCCGCGGCCATACGATCGCCTTGGCGGTGGAGGGTGCTCCCGTCACGTCCGAGCGCTTTGCCGCCCGCCTGGGCGCTCTTCAGAGCGCGGGGGAGGAGGTGACGTTCGTGATCGGCTCTTCCTGCGGGCTTGCCGCGCGCGTCAAGCAGGCGGCGCACGAGCGCCTCTCTTTTTCTGCCATGACCTTTCCTCATCAGATGATGCGCGTCATCCTTGCCGAACAGCTCTACCGCGCCTTTATGATCAACGCGGGGTCGGAGTATCACAAGTAACCCCGCTGCCTTCCCGTGTCATATCATGGCGTGTGAACGTCTATGAAGAAGTGCAGGCATTTTACCATGGCTACCGCGGCAAAAAGCGGGTGATCGGCGTCAGCCGCGAGGGCAGGGAGATCTTCGCGCTGTTTGTCGGCTCGGAGGGCGGCGCCGTCGGCATCGGCGTCTACGCCATCCATGCAAGGGAGTGGATCACGGCGTACCTTGCCATGCAGCATGTGCGCAGGGGGCTCCCGCGCGGCGGCGTGTGGGTGGTGCCCCTTGCCAATCCGGACGGCGCCCTGCTCGTGCAGGAGGGCGCGGAAAGCGTGCCGCTCTCCCGCCGCGGCGGGCTGCTCTATCTCAACGGCGGCGCCGATTTTTCGCTGTGGAAGGCAAACGCGCGGGCGGTCGATCTCAACGTCAATTTCGATGCGGGCTGGGGAACGGGCAGGCAGAACGTCCGTGCGCCGGCGCCCGCCAATTATATCGGCCCCGCGCCCTTTTCCGAGCCCGAAACGCAGGCGCTGCGCGATTTCACGCTGGAGCAGTCTCCCTCGTTTACGGTGAGCTGGCACACCAAGGGCGAAGTCATTTACTGGCGCTTCCGCCAGAGTGTGTTGCGCGCCATGCGCGACAAAAAATACGCCGGAGTATTGAGCGCGGCAACGGGGTATCCGCTTGCCGAGGCGCCCGGCTCTGCGGGCGGCTATAAGGACTGGTGCGTGGAGAAGCTCAAGATCCCCGCGTTCACCGTTGAGGCGGGGCGGGAACAGTTTTCCCATCCGCTCGGGTTTTCCGCGCTCGCCGATATCGTTACAAAAAATCTTGACGCACTTGTAAAATTATCATACGCATTCTGATATGGACGAAACATTCATGCGCGAGGCGCTCCGCCTCGCCCGAAAGGCAAAAAAGAAGGGGGAAGTCCCCATCGGCGCAGTCGTGGTGCTGGACGGGAAGATCATCGGCAGAGGGTACAACCTGCGCACGAAACGGCAGCTTGCAACGGCGCATGCCGAGATGCGCGCCATCGACCGCGCATGCAGAAAGCTTCATTCCTGGCGGCTGCCCGGCGCAGAGCTGTATGTCACGCTGGAGCCCTGCCCCATGTGCATGGGCGCCGTCCTCAACGCGCGCATCGACCGCGTGTACTTCGGCGCATACGAGCAGAAGGGCAGGAGCCTGACGAACGAACTTGCAAACGCCAACCTGCTCAACCATAAGGTGGAAGTGACGGGCGGCGTCATGCAGGAAGAGTGCGCCGGGGTGCTCACCTCCTTTTTCTCCGAGATGCGTGCGCGGGAGAAGGAAAAGAAGGGAAAATAGGTTTTTGGGCAGAGCTGTCATATAGGATAAAGGTCGCCGGCTTGACAAAGATATATTTTTTTGATATAGTTAATAAAAAGATCGAAATTTACACGGGAGAACGGAACGGCAATGGGTATGGTTGCGGCAAAGTGCTCGTAGTGCGGAGCGCCGATTGAAGTGGACAGCGGCAGAAAAGACGGATTTTGTCCCTTTTGCGGGACAAAATATGTCACGGAGGAGATAATACATAAAACGGTGGTGAATCAAAACATCACCAACCGGATCGAGACGGCCGTCATTCAAAACGGTGACAGTTTTGACATGCTGTATGAACGGTTTGCCGCATTTGAAGAAATCGGCGATCTGCAGTCGATGACAGAAATCGTCGGTCAGATGCAGAAAACTTATCCGCAGCGCGCCGCCACATGGCTGTGCAGTGCGATCGGAACTGCATTGCGCTGTAAAGCGGACTATGCGGATAAGAACGACCGCATCGGGCGCATGGCGGAAGAAATGCGTTTGCCGGATCCTGTAAAAGTCGACGTATTCAAAAAAGCGTCCAAAATATTCGGCGCGGCGGCGGAAAAAAAGGACGCGCAGTATTTGCTGGAAAGAGGTTTCGCGTGAAATGCGCAGAGTCTGCGACTGTTGGACGATCGCGGCGAAGAAAGCGATATCGGGCGGGACATGGGGCGTCGTAAAAAAAGTCGCCGTCGTAGTAGTCGGTCTGGGCATTCTCGCGTTTATAATCTGTTTTGTGGTTTCTGCGGTTACAACATTGTAATTTTATCGGATAAAACGGCGTTGTGCGCCGTTTTATGCTTTTTATCTATAAAATCGTATAAAAAACAGGCATTTGACAGGGGACGGAAGGGGGTATATAATAGAAGAAAAACGCGGCGGGGACTGCCGCGCAAAAGGAGAATGAAATGCTCGGTAATTTTACTTTCTGCAATCCCACAAGACTGTACTTCGGCAAGGGCGCCGTGGAGCACCTGAAGGAGGAACTGCCCAAGTACGGCAAGAACGTGCTTCTGGTGTACGGCGGCGGCTCCATCAAGAAGAACGGCATCTACGACGCGGTGACGCAGATCTTGAAGGAGTGCGGCAAGACGGTCACGGAGGACGCCGGCGTCATGCCCAATCCTACGGTGGAAAAGCTCTATGAGGGCGTGCAGCGCGCAAGGCAGAGCAAGGCGGACCTCATCCTTGCGGTGGGCGGCGGCTCGGTGTGCGACTATGCGAAGGCGGTGTCCGTCTCCGTGCACTGCGACGAGGACCCCTGGGACAAGTACTTCATCCGCTTTGAAGAGCCGACGTGCCCCATCGTTCCCGTTGCCTGCGTGCTGACGATGGTGGGCACGGGCAGCGAAATGAACGGCGGCTCCGTCATCACCAACTACGAACAGAAGCTCAAGATCGGGCATGTGTTCGGCACGCAGGTGTTTCCCAAGTTCTCCGTTCTCGACCCGACGTACACCTTCACGCTGCCCAAATATCAGATGATCTCGGGCATCTACGATATCTTCAACCATATCTGCGAGCAGTACTTCTCGGGCACGGACGACAACACCAGCGACTACCTTTCGGAGGGGCTGATGCGCTCGGTCATCCACTCCAGCCGCATCGCGGTGAAAGACCCTGCCGACTATGAGGCGCGCAGCAATATCATGTGGACGGCAACGTGGGCGCTGAATACGCTCGTTGCGATGGGCAAGGATACCGACTGGGAAGTGCACATGCTGGGTCAGGCGGTGGGCGCGCATACGGACGCCACGCACGGCATGACGCTTGCCGCCGTCTCCATGGCGTACTACCGCCACATCCTTCCCTACGGGCTTGCCAGGTTCAGGCGGTTCGCCGTCAATGTGTGGGACGTCGACCCCGCCGGCAAGACGGATGAGCAGATCGCGCGCGAGGGGCTTGCTGCCATGGAGAGCTGGATGAAGGAGCTCGGCCTTGTGATGCACCTGAAGGAGCTGGGCGTGAACGAGGGGATGCTGGACGGGCTGGTCAAGAGCACGCTCGTCATGCAGGGCGGCTATAAGGTGCTCACCGAAGGCGAGATCCGCGCCATCTTCGAGGAGAGTCTGTGATCGGCTGAAAGGAGGAGATCGCGATGAAAGTTTTATTGGTCAACGGAAGTCCGCGCGCCGCGGGGTGCACCTTCACGGCGCTTTCCGAGGTCGCAAAGACGCTGGAAGAAGAGGGCGTCGAGGCGGAGATCTTCCAGCTCGGGGCAAAGCCCGTGCAGGATTGCATCGCCTGCATGCAGTGCAGGCATGGCGGCGGGAAATGCGTCTTTGACGATGTCGCCAACGAGCTCATCGAAAAGGCGAAGGGCGCGGACGGCTTTGTGTTCGGCTCGCCCGTCTACTACGCGCATCCCACGGGAAGGCTGCAGTCGGTGCTCGACCGCGCCTTCTATGCGGGCGGCTATGCCTTTGCGGGCAAGCCGGGCGCGAGCGTCGTTTCGGCGCGCAGGGGCGGCACGGCGGCGTCCTTCGACGTCGTGAACAAATACTTCGGCATCACGGGTATGCCCGTGGTCTCGTCCACCTACTGGAACATGGTGTACGGCAAGACGCCCGAGGAAGTAAGGCAGGATGCGGAGGGCATGCAGACTATGCGCAATCTTGCAAGGAACATGGCGTACATGCTCAAGTGCTTTGAAGCGGGCAGACGTGCGGGCATCGAGCCGCCCGCCATGGAGCGCGCCTTCCAGACCAATTTCATCCGCTGATCTTGCCGGGCACGCCGCGCGAAAATATCCGGGCGGGAGGGTTGAGCGGCAATGCGCTCAAGCTCCTTGCCTGTATCTTCATGTTCGTCGACCATGTCGGAATGATCTTGCTGCCCGGCGTGGTCGTTTTGCGCGCGATCGGCAGGCTCGCCATGCCCCTCTTTGCCTTTACGTTCGCGGAGGGGTGCTTCTATTCGCGCCATAGGGGGCGGCGGTTTGCGCTCATCCTGGGGCTGGGGCTTGTGACGAGCGCCGCCATGTCCTTTGTCGAAGGGGTGGCGCAGGGGAATATCCTCATCACGCTCATGCTTGCAAGCCTCGTCATCTACGCGCTCGATGCGCTCAAGCGCAGCGCCTTTGCCCATGCGTGGAAAAGGACGGTGCTCTCTAGCTTTGCGCTCGTCGCCGCGCTCGCATTTTGCGTGGGCGTATGCTGTTTTTCGGGACTGGAGGTGGACTACGGGCTGGGCGGCGTGCTGCTGCCCGCCACGGTGCGGCTGCTCGATTTCCGCTCCTATGGGGCGAAGGGCGCGCTGGGCACGCTCTATCATCCCGTCACCGTGCTGTTGCTGTTCACGATAGGCTTGCTCGTCATCGCGCTGCTCTCGGGCACGCTGCAGCTCTTTTCCCTGTGCGCGGTGGGCTTCATCGCGCTGTACAGCGGAACGCAGGGCAGGTATCGCCTGAAGGCGCTGTTCTACGTCTTTTATCCCGCGCACCTTGCGCTGCTCGGCGCCATCTATTGGATTTTACACCCCGGCTTCCTTGCCGCACTGTTCGCATAGGACATGCCGCAGGCGAAAGGGCGGGCGACAGGGCGCAAAAAACGCGAAGCCGAAAAAGACAGCCCCGTGCTGCACTCCATAGTGATTTTCCTGAAGCCATAAAGGGGCGGCGGACTTGAAGTCCGCCGCCCCCTGTTTTTTGGAATGATATTCGTTTATTTGAGCAGTTTTGCTTTTTCGGCGTCAAATTCTTCCTGCGTGATGGCGCCCTCGTCCAGCAGTTTTTTCAGCTTGAGCAGCTGCTGCGTGACATCCGCCGTGTTTGCAGTGGACGGCGTTGTCTGGGGCTGTTCATCCTGTTCTTCTTCGTCTTCCGCGCTTGTTTTGTACTCCAGGAAGGGCTTGAAACTTTCAATGCCTTCCTCATAGAGCTTGTTGCGGATGAGCTTGATGTCGCACATCATGTTGAGCGACAGCTGCCCGAATATCCACATGAGCCATGCAAAAAAGGGCCCGCAGAAGAGCAGGGGCAATCCTATGGCGAGCATGTCCTCATCGATGCAGCACAGCACAATGCCGGCGATCGCCCCGCCGATGGCAAAGAGCAGGCATACCACGATGAGCAGTACCCGTGCGGTAAACAGAGCTTTGTCGTTTTTTTCAAACATGTTTATTTCCTCCTAAAATTTTTTGTTTTTGCGTTTGAAATTCCTCTTCGGTGAGGACGCCCGCCTCGCGCAGGGTCTGCAGTTCTTCCAGCTGCGCAAGTTTTTCATCGAGCGAGGGCTCCGTCTGTTCGGGAGCAGCTTCTGCGCTTTTGGCGGGAACTTTCTTGCGCAGAACGTCGAACAGGATATATCCGCCGAGCAGAACAAGCTGAATGAGCAGTTTCATGAGGGGGATACCATAACCAACATAATATCTGTAATATGAAACCCACAAAATGATCGTCAATACAGCGTATAACCCGATCGCTATATATGCGGCAAAGGGTCGGAGCTTGATTTTATAAAAGAGCAGAGAATACAGGGCGGCGACCAGAACGGCGGCGGCGCTGGTGTAACTGATGGAGGAAGGGTTGCCTACAATGAAATCATCAAGAAGCACATAGAGCACGGCGAATAGGATAACGCCATAGAGATAAAATTTGTCGTTGCGATTGACGTGTTCTGTTTTCAGCAAAAACTGTGCCAAAAGATAGAAAATGCCCAAAAGCATTGCAGCTATCGCGCTCCCTAAAATGTTGCGGCCAAAGATATCGAGCATTATGATGAAAAGAACGAGGATGCTTACGGCGGTGAGTGCGACAGTGATGTGCATCAGGAGCATGTTGTTTTTAAAGTACAGCATCCAGAGCGCCGCAACAAACAATGCCGTCAGCAGAACAACGCAGATTATCGCAGCCCACGAAACATATGTAAAACAGGTACATAGCGCCAGCAACCAGAGCGCGAACATGACTGCCAGGGAGTAATTTTTTCGTGCCATAGGCCTTCCTCCGTATGATTTTCTCTATTATAGCAAATGGGTGTATCAGTTTTTGATAATTGCAAAAAAATTTTTTCGGATTTTTTAAATTTTTTTTCGAGAGAAGGTGCGCGCCGCCGCAAGTCGCGGCGGCGCGCACCTTGTTTAAGGCGTCCGTACAATGTTTTGTGCGAAAATGCGCGCAAAGTTTGTATGGCGCGGGCGGGATTTTTTGCTATAATAGGGGCGGAGGGGACAGAATGAAACTTTCATTGCAGCGGGATATCCGGCTTTGCGCGGGCGGGTATGCGGCGGAATTTTCTTCGGCGCGGGGCGGCGGCTGCGAGCGGCTCTTTCACGAGCCCACCCGGACGCAGCTGCTGCGCACGGCGCAAACGCAGGCGCAGCTGCGCGAAAACGTGTTCCTGTGGGGAGACCCCGTGCTCTTTCCGCCCAACCGCATCCGCGGCGGCAGCTTCTTCTTTCAGGGGCGGACATATGCTTTTCCCGTCAACGAGCCGTCCACGGGCAGCCATCTGCACGGCGCGCTCTACGGCATGCCCTTTTCGGTAGAACGTGTGAGTTCAAACAGCGTCACCTTTGCATACCGCGCGCAGGCGGGGGAATATCTCGGCTTTCCGCACGCCTACACGCTGGAGCGCACCTACACGCTGGGCGCGGACGGCCTTGCACAGGAGGTGCGCATCTGCAACCGTTCGCCGCAGGATATGCCCTGCATGCTTGCCTTTCACACCACCTTTCTCACGCCGGGCGAAAAGACGCGCCTGAAATTGCAGGTGGGGCGCGAGCAGCTGCGTAACGGGCATTTTCTGCCCACGGGGGAGTACGGGCGGAGCGCAAGGGCGGAGCAGATCTGCAAAGGGGAGTATTGCGTGGGGGAGGAACATCTGTCCGCGCTGTACGAGGGGAGCGGCACGGCGCTGCTCGTGAGCGAGGCACGCGGCATTGCCATTGCATATGAAGCGTCCGGGGCGTTCGGCTACCGCATGCTGTACGCGCCGCGCGGGGCGGGGTATATCTGCATCGAGCCGCAGACCTGTCCCATCGATTGCTACCATGCCGACCCCGAGGGCGCCGCGCAGGGCAAGTACGCGCTCGCCGCGGGCGGGGAAGCGCGCTTCTTCACGCGCATCTCCTTAAAGGAACTGCGCTGAACGGAAAACTTATTTAAAGCAGCCGCGCCCGCAGTCCTGATGGACTGCGGGCGCGGCATTTCCTTTCCACAAATCATTTGTTCTTGAGCTTTTGCTGCGCGATGAACACGCGCATGACGAGCGAATGGGGCAGCAGCTTGGTGAGCGCGTGCGTCGCCTTGGCAACAAAGCCGGGTACAACGTAGTCGCGCTTTTTCTTCATCGCGCGGAAGGTCTTTTTGGCGATGAAGGCGGGGTCGTACATGCAGTCGAAGTGGGTGATGACGCTCTGATTGTTCGCGCGGTCGAAAAAGGCAGTCCTGGTCCAGTAGGGGCATACGGCAAGCACACGGATGCCGCGCGGGCGCAGCTCCTTGTTGACGGCGCGCGAGAGGGAGAGCACATACGCCTTTGTCGCGGCGTATTCCGCGCCGAAGGGTACGGGCTGGAACGCCGCCACGCTCGCGATGTTGACGATGACGCTCCCCTTCGAACACCACGGCAGCACCGCCTGCATGACAAGGGTGAGCGCGCGGCAGTTGAGGTCCACCATTCCCGCGGCGTCCTCCGCGCCGATGCGGTCGAAGCGATCGAACTTTCCGAAGCCGCTCGCGTTGATGAGCACGCGCACGTCGGGCTGTTCCTCTTCGAGCTGTGCGCGCAGGGGGGCGATGCTCTCCGCCTTCGTCAGATCCAGGGCGAACACCCGCACGGGCAGGGGGAGCTCCTCGCCCAGGGCAAACAGCCTGTCCTCCCTGCGGGCAACGAGCCAGAGCTCGTCCACGGCGCAGTGCGCGGGCAGTCCTGCGGCAAGCAGCTTTCCGATGCCCGACGAAGCGCCCGTGACGATGGCGACTTTTCGCTGTGTTTGCGGCATAAAAAAATTCCTCCAAAAATTTGTTCGGACTTGTTTTATGAAAAACAAAATGCGGTATAATATATATGACCTCCGAAGGGGAGGCTCCAAAGGAGAAAAAGATATGAAAACCTATTTGCAGAAGAGAAATTCGGGTGACTTGTTCGATATGTTCGACGACTTCTTCAGACCCATGTTCTACGATGAACACCTCGACAGCATGAGGACGGACATCAAGGAAACGGATAAGGACTATCAGCTCTCCATTGAGATGCCCGGCTTCAAGAAGGACGAGATCAAGGTATCGCTCGAGAACGGCTACCTGACCGTCAGCGCCGAGAAGAACGAGACGGAGGAAGAGGGTAAGGAGAAGGACAGCGCCAAGTACCTGCGCCGCGAGTGCCGCGTCTCCTGCCAGAGGAGCTACTACGTCGGCGAACAGGTCCAGGAAGAGAGCGTCAAAGCCAAGTACGAAAACGGCATGCTGCACTTGACCGTGCCCAAGGAAGAGCCCAAGAAGATCGCTTCCCGCTCCATTGCCATCGAGTGATGAACGGATGGCGGCATAGCGCACTGTCGGAAATGGCAGATACGTTGTGATGATTTGAGGACCCCGCGCTTACCCCGCGGGGTCTTTTTTTGCCGTCAGAGCCGCGCGCCTCATCCGATGAGTTCGCCGTATTCGGCATAGAGCGCCTCGCTCTCCTGCGCGATCTGCGCGCGGCGCGTTGTGATCTCCTGCGCGCGCAGGTAGTCCCTGCCGCAGGCAAGGAGCTCGGCTTCGAGGGCGGCGTCCTCCTCCTCGAGGGCGGCAAGCTGCGTTTCGATGGCGCGCACGCGGTTGCGCTGCTGCGCCTGCCTTGCGCGCTCCTCGCGGCTGCGGTAGCCCTCCGCCGGCTTCTTTTCCTCCTGCTGCGCTTTGGGCGGCTCCTCGCGCCGGTGGGCAAGGAACGCCTTGTAGCCCTCGGCAAAGGGGAGCAGTCTGCCGTCCTCGATGAGCACGACGCAGTCCGCAACGGCTTCAATGAAGCGGCGGTCGTGCGAAACGAAGAGCACGGTGCCCGGAAATGCCGCGAGCGCCCCCTCCAGCGCCTCGCGCGCGGGCAGGTCGAGGTGGTTGGTGGGCTCGTCCAGAACGAGCACGTTGGCGCGCTCCGCCTCCAGCATGGCGAGCGCGAGCTTCGCTTTCAGTCCGCCCGAAAGTTCGCCCACCGTCTTTTGCACGTCGTCGGCGTCCAGCCCCGCCTGCGCCAGCAGGCTGCGCGCCTGCGTCTGCGAAAGGGAGCGGTATTTGCCCCAGAAGGCGTCCAGCACGCGGTCGGCGGCATGCAGCCCGGCGTTTTCCTGGTCGTAATAGCCGATGCGCACATACCGCCCGACGTGAACGCGCGCGTCGCCCGAGAGCAGGAACTTCAAAAGGGTGCTCTTGCCCGTGCCGTTGTCGCCCAGCAGCGCGCACTTCTGCCCGCGCATGAGCGTGAACGAGGCGTCCTTGAGCAGCGTCTTTTGATCTGCCGTAAGGTCAAAATGTTCGGCGCGCAGCACGCACTCATAGGGCTGCTCGTCAAAGGAGAAGGCAAAGCGGGGCGGCTGCTTGGGCGGCAGGGGCTTTTCCAGCCGCTCCATGCGCTCGAGCGCCTTCACGCGGCTCTGCGCCGCCGAGGCGGAGGTCGCGCGCACGATGTGGCGGTCGACAAAGTCCTGCAGCTTTGCGATCTCTTCGCACTGCCGCTCGTAGGCGCGCTGCTCCTCCTTGCGGCGCTCCTCGCGCTGGACAAGGTATTTGGAATAGCTTCCCTTGTAGCAGGTCAGCACGCCCTGCTCCAGTTCGAAGGTGCGCGAGGTCAGGCGGTCGAGAAAGTAGCGGTCGTGCGACACCACCAAAAGCGTTCCCTTGTAGGCGGTGAGGTAGTCCTCCAGCCAGAACAGCGTGGAGGTGTCAAGGTGGTTGGTGGGCTCGTCCAGAACGAGCAGCTCGGGCTCCTCCAAAAGCAGGCGGCACAGCTTGAGTTTGGTGCGCTCGCCCCCGGACATGGTCGCCACCTTCTGCGCGTACACGTTCCCGAAGCCCATGCCGCCCAGCACGGTGCGGATGCGCACGTCGTAGTGGTAGGAATCGCGCGCGTCGATGCGCTTCGACAGGCTCTCGCACCGCGCGGCAAGCGCTCTCATTTCGCCCTCGCCGGCGTGCTCCATCAATGCCTCCGTCTCGCGCAGGCGGGCGATGAGCTGCCTGTCCTCCTCGAACACTTCCTCCATCGCGCCGTAAACGGTGGAGTCGGAGGTGAATCCGCCGCTCTGCTCCAGGTATCCGAGCGAGAGGGCGCTCTTGCGGACGATGCTGCCTTCGTCGGGCGTAAGTTCGCCCGTGAGCAGCTTCAAAAGGGTGGTCTTGCCCTCGCCGTTGCCGCCCAGCAGCCCGATGCGCTCCCGTTCGTTGATGCAGAAGCTGACGTCCCGCAGCACGGGATCGCCGACGTATCCGAATGTGACGTGTTCAAAGGTCGCGAGCATAAAAGTTACCTGTGTGCAAATGCTGTTGCCGATGGATAAAAGACTTGCAAAAGTGCAGCGCCTGCGCGAGGCGCTCAAGAGCGCGCCGCCCGCAAAGTGCGCCAGGATCTGCGAGCAGCTGGTGCGCCTGCTGGATGAGATCGCAAAGTGATCAGAAGTCCCACGTCGGAATGAACGCCGCGCCCGCGCTCTCCTTCTCCTGCGTGTAGAGGGGGGAGAGCCCGAGCGCCGCGGCATAGTCCGTCACGCGGCGGTATTCGCGCGAAGTGAGCGTGCGTTGCAGCTCGGGAAGGCCGCTCTTTCCCATGGGGGTGTACTGCCGCATGAGCGAAACGGGCGTGCCTGCGGGCAGCGTCTCTTTGAGAAAGTCGAGGATGCGCAAACTGTCCGTGGTGCACGCGGGCATGACAAGGTGCCTCACGAGCAGCCCGGAGAGCAGCTTTCCCTCCTGCCAGACGGCGGGCTTTTGCGCCATGAAGCGCAGGGCCTGCGAAGCATAGGCAAAGTAGTCCCGCCTGCCTGTGTAGCGTTCGGAGAGGTCGGGCGAGAAGAATTTGATATCGGGCAGCCAGACATCGACGTAGGGGGCGATGCGTTCGAGCGCGTCCGGCTTGCAGTAGCCGCCCGAATTGTACACGACGGGAATGTGCGGCCGATACAGGGCAAGCGCCTGCGCGATGAGGTCGGAGACGTGGTCGGGCGTGACAAGGTTGATGTTGTCGGCGCCCGCCTCCTCCAGTTCCCGGAAGATGGCGGCAAGTTCGCGCGGCGTGACCTCCTTCCCGCGCAGGGCGCGCGAGAGCTCATAGTTCTGGCAGAACACGCATCGCAGCGAACATCCGCCGAAAAACACCGTTCCGCTGCCGTTTTTGTGGGAGATGGGCGGCTCTTCAAAGGGGTGCAGATAGTATTTTGCAACGGTCAGCCCCTTCACGCCGCACCTGCCTGCGCGTACGGTGCGGTCGGCGCCGCATGCCAGGGGACAAAGGGTGCAGTGCATACAGGCAAAGTATATCATGTCCTTGCAGAAAAAGCAACTTGAGCCCGCCGTAATTTATTGACTTTTTTTTGCGCCGGTATTATAATAGGCGAACTATGAGAAGATTTTTTACAAGCGAAAGCGTGACGGAAGGTCACCCCGATAAAGTATGCGACAGCATTGCCGACGCCATTCTGGACGAGCTGGTCAGGGAAGACCCCATGACCCGCTCCGCCATCGAGTGCTGCGCCGCCTACAATACCCTGTTCCTGACGGGGGAAGTGACCAGCCGCGCGCAGGTCGACTATGAGGCGATCGCCCGCCGCGTCATTCGTGAGATCGGCTATGACAGCGGCGATTTCGCCTACGATAAGTGCCGCGTCATCACCCTCGTGCACGGGCAGTCCCCCGACATCGCGCTCGGCGTGGACGCTTCGCGCGAGATGAAGGCGGGCGGCGCGGGGTATGACGCGCTCGGCGCGGGCGATCAGGGCATGATGTTCGGCTACGCCTGCCGCGAGACGAAGGAGCTTATGCCGCTGCCCGTCATGCTCGCGCACAGGCTGGCACTGCGCCTGACGCAGGCGCGCAAGTCGGGCGAGCTCTCCTACCTGCGGCCGGACGGCAAGACGCAGGTCACCGTGGAATATGAGGGCAGAACGCCCGTGCGCGTGGATACCGTGGTTGTATCCACCCAGCACGACGCCGCCGTTTCGCAGGAACGCATTGCGGAGGACATGAAGAAGTACGTCATCGGCGCCGTCATCCCCGCATATCTTCTCGATGAAAATACGCGCTATCTCATCAATCCGACGGGCAAGTTCGTCATCGGCGGACCGGAGGGCGATTCGGGCCTGACGGGCAGAAAGATCGTGGTGGATACCTACGGCGGCAGATGCCCGCACGGCGGCGGCGCCTTCTCGGGTAAGGACGCGACCAAGGTGGACCGCAGCGCGGCATATCTTACGCGCTATATCTGTAAAAATCTTGTGGCGGCGGGCATTGCGGATGAGGTGGAGCTGCAGGTCGCCTATGCCATCGGCGTGGCGCGTCCCGTTTCCGTCTATGCCGAAACGTTCGGCACGGGCAGGCTGCCCGACGACGTCATCGCCGATATCG
>CAJFNH010000007.1 GCA_904394195.1 Candidatus Gallimonas caecicola | reverse complement strand
CATTGCCGTCGCCTGCGGGTATTCGGATGCGCAGATGCTCAAACGGCTCATGCGCGGCGTGTACGGCATGACGCCCACGCAATACCGTGCCGCGGTGCGTTCGGGCAGAGTGCCCTATTGACGAAGGATGCTCTGACAATAAATTGTATCGGAAATGTCCCCTGCGCGGGGGCATTTTTCCTTTGAAAAAATTTTTTCGGAAAAATTTGCAGAAACTCCAACAAAAGAGCCTGTTCGTTCGTTGGATAGGTGAAAGCAGCCGCAAAGAGCGGCAAAAAAGGAGGAAACAGTTATGAAAAAGTTTTTTGCGATCGCTGCGGCGGCGCTTGCGGGGGCGACCCTTCTGGCATTTGCAGGGTGTGACAATGCCTCGGCTTCCCGGGATGACCTTACCGGCGGCGGACTGGGCGGCGGAGCGGGCACACAGGCGGAGGCGGGCGCGCGCAGCGCCTATGCGCTGGGCGCCGTCACCACGGCGGGGCTGCTTGCGCAGAGCCTTGACTCTGCGGGCGCTCTCTCGCCTGCGTCACAGACACAGATCTCCGGCGAAGGCGGCACCCAGACGGGTACGGGCGAGACCGTCAAAGAGGAAGTCGGCCGTTTCAACGAGTATTTCGACCTGCTCAACGGCTTCCTCGACGAGGGCGCGTTCCGTTCGACGGTGACGGAAAATACCGATACGTCCTATGATTTTGCCTACAAACTCACCGTAGAGGGACGGGACGCCTTCGGGAACGAGACGCTCTACACGATGTACTATACCGAGACGGAGGCGGGCGTGCGCGAGGAGCATGACGACGACGAGCACGAAGTCTCTATCGCCTACGGGTTGACGGGCGTGATGGAGATGGACGGCGTCGCCTATACGATGACGGGGTACCGCATGTCGCAGACGGAGACGGAAAGAGGGGAAGAGGAGACGAGCGAGTCGCTCTGGATCATGGCGACCGATCCGGAAAATGCGGACAACTATGTGCGCATGGATCTTGAGACGGAGAGCGAACAGGAGGGCGCGGAGAATGAAACGGAGCGCGAATATGTGTACAGCGTGTACCGCGACGGCAGACTCTCCGAGCGCACGAGCGTGAGCTTTGAGACGGAGGCGGAGCAGAACAAAACGGAGACGGAGTACGAACTCCGTATTCTGAAGGACGGCGCCGTGAGCCGCTTTGAAGTGGAGCGCGCCGAGCGCACGAACGGCACCACGCGCATCGGCGTACGCTATCAGACGGAGCAGGGGAGCGGCAGGTTTGTCGTAAGCAGAACGGCAGAGGGCGAATATACCTACACCTTTGAGGACGGGAGCCGCCTGGATTTCGACGACTTCGACGACTGACCGGACAGGGTGTGCGTCGCGGCAGGCGCCGCGGCGCACATACCCGCATATTGACAGATGCGCATCTGTCTGATATACTTGTCATAAGAACACGACGGGAGGAAGGGGACGTGACGCTTGACGACGCGCTCGGAAAAATCGCACAGGGCGATCATTCTGCTTTTGATGCGCTGTATGAACGGACGCGCAGGACCGTCTATTATATTGCGCTCTCGTATGTGCGCGAGAGGATGCTTGCCGAGGACGTCATGCAGACGACTTACCTGAAAGTTCTGGGCAATGCCTCGCGCTACCGCAGGGGGACGAATGCCGGGGCATGGATCGCGCGCATCGCGCGCAACGAGGCCATCGATCTCATGCGCAGGCGTTCGCGTGAACTTTCGGTGGACGAACGCGAAAATCCGCTGCCCTTCGGCACGCGCGACGTGGACGACTACGGCCTGCTCATCGACCTTGCGCGGCGCATCCTGAAGCAGGAAGAATTTTCCGTGCTCATGCTTGCGGCTGCGGAAGGGTACAAGCGGCGGGAGATCGCGCAGATGCTTTCCATGCCGCTTCCGACGGTCAGCTGGCACTATGCGCGCGCCGTCAAAAAGATGCAGGCGGCGCTGCGTGAGGAGCGGGAAACGTCCCGCGGAGGTGGGATCGTGAACAGACGTGAATTGGAAACAGAACTCATGCGGGAGGCGCGCGAACATACGCCCGACGTCTACGACCGGATCAGGTCTGCGCCGCCCTTGCGGCAGGAGGGGGAAGCGCTCGTCAGAACGCGCTCCCGCAGGCCGCTTGCCCTGCTCGCCTGCGCCGCTGCCGCCCTTGTCATCCTGCTTGCCTGTATTCTTCCGTTTGCGCTGCGCGGCGGCGCGGGGGGTGCGGGCAATGCAAACCTGTATATCAGCATCAATCCCTCCGTGGAATTTCTTGTGGAAAACGACAGGGTGACGGGCGTTCGGGCACTCAATCGCGATGCGGCCATCCTCATCACGGGCACCGATTTTTCGGGCATGTCGCCCGAAGATGCGGGCGCGGCGTTTGCGGCGCTCTCCGAACAAAAACATCTGATCACGGCGCAGGGCGTCGGCGTGTATGCGACGGGCGACGGCAGCGAAGAGTTGGAGGCGCGCGTGCGCACGCGGCTGGAGCAGGAACTGAACGGCGTCTATACGGTGAGCACGCTTTCGCAGACGGACTTTGAAGCGCTGCTTGCCGCCTATGACGAGGCGGCGATGGGGGACTTCGAGGACTACCTCGGGCGGGAGCTGGAACACCTGCGCACCGACTTTGCAAACCGCGTGCACACGCTCATGGAGAGCTATCTTACAGACCTTGCCGCAGTGTTCGGGGGAGGCATGGCGCAGGCGGACTTCAATCAGAAGTACCTCTATCTCGGCGAGGACTGCGTCTTCGAGGACGGCGACGAAACGCAGCGCGAACTGGAAGAAAACTTCCGCGAGCTGCAGCGCGACATCGAACGCTATGGCGACGGGTATATCTTCGATGAACTCTTTGATGAATTTCTGGAGGCAGTCGAGGAACTCTATGAGGCGGAGGACGGCGACGATGATGACAGTGACGACAATGACGACGACGATGATGACGACGATGACGATGATGACGAACGCGGGAGACGGGCATGACGGCCCGTCTCTTTTTGCACGCATATATAATTCGAAAAAAATCTAAATAAAAGGTTGACAGACGGCATGCGATATGCTATGATTATTTAGAAAGATATCTAAATAAGAGGTATTTTTATGGCGAAATACGCGAACGCGCAAAAAGATCGATGCGATATGTGGGAGGCGATGGCGGACACAACGCGGCGGAAGATCCTTGCCATGCTCGGGAACAGGCCGCACACGGCGGGCGAACTCGCCGACCAGTTCGAGCTTTCCGCGGCGACCGTTTCGCACCATCTTGCCGTTCTGCGCGGGAGCGGACTTGCTCTTTGCGAACGAAGGGCGCAGACGCTCATCTATTCGCTGAATACAGCGGCGCTGCGCGCCCTTGCGGGCGAGATCGCGGCGTTGTTGAAGAAGTAATTTTTTTTACAAATGTTCTTCTCCGGCAGGTATATCCGCTTGCTTTTTTTGCGCAAAAGGTATATAAAGGATAGCGCAAATTTCCTTCGGAGAAAGAACGCTCATGCAAGAAGCCGTTCATTCGTGTAAGCATGTTTTTCCGCGCCTGATCGCACAGGAGATCAGAAGCCATGTCGTTCTGCTCATTGCGATCGTAGCGGCGGCGGTGACTTGTTTTTTTGTTCCGCCCGACGCGGAGTATGCCGGTTATTTCGATCTTGATACGCTGTCCTGCCTGTTTTGTACGCTCGCCGTTGTCAGCGCCCTGAAGGAGCGCCATTTTTTTGAATGGCTTTCCGGCAAGATCGTTATGGCGTTCGGCAATATGCGCCGCGTTACGTTTGCGCTCGTCTTTGTTACATACTTCGGCTCGATGATCATGGCGAACGATATGGCGCTTGTCACCTTTCTGCCGCTCGGATACTTTGTGCTCTCCTCCTGCAATAAAAAGGAGCACACGGCATTCGTGTTTATCATGCAGAACATTGCCGCCAATCTGGGCGGGATGCTCACGCCGTTCGGCAATCCGCAGAACTTGTATCTGTATTCCTATTATTCGATCGGCGCGGGAGAATTTTTTGCCGTCATGGCGCTGCCCTTTGCGGTCGCCTTTGTGCTGATCGCGGGAACGTGTTTTGCCGTGAAGCCGGAGCCCGTGCGCCTGGAAACGCCCGCCGCCGCGGCGCCCGCCCTTTGGCGCATGATCGTCTATTTTGTGCTGTTTGCGCTCTCGGTGATGATCGTTTTCCGCGTGTTTGCATGGTATATCGGCACCATCGTGGTGACGGCGGTGCTTCTCATCCTGGAGCCGCGCTGTTTTCTGCGCGTGGATTACGGCCTGCTGCTCACGTTCTGCGCGTTCTTCATCTTCTCCGGAAATCTGGCGCGCATTCCGCAGGTGCGCACCTTTTTGAGCGCGCTTGTCGGTGCTTCGGCGCTGCTGGTGGGAACGGCATCCTGCCAGATCATCAGCAACGTACCCTCTGCGGTGCTGCTTTCGCGCTTTACCTCCGACTACCGCGGCCTGCTCGTAGCCGTCAATATCGGCGGACTGGGAACGCCCGTCGCCTCGCTTGCAAGCCTGATCACGCTGGGGGAATACCGCCGTCGCGTGCCGGGCAAAACGCTGCGCTATCTGGGGCTGTTCAGCCTGATCAATTTTACCTTCCTTGCCGTTCTGATCGGAACGGGCTATCTCAATCAGCTTATCTTTGCATAAAACAGTTTTTTTGCGGGAGCCGTCGGCGGCTCCCATATTTTTCGGAAAAAATTTTGCAAAAGGGTACACAGACGGCAAAAAATATGCTATAGTATATTATACGGCACACGTTGCCGCAATTTTTCCGGAGGAGGGGCAGTATGGACAAGCGCAGATCGGCAAAAGAACTGTTGTGTCCCAAGATCGACGCCGACAAGGCGTGGTATCTCGCGCTCCTCGATGCGGATGAGCAGCGCGAGTATGAAGAACGGCATCTTGACGCCGTTCTGCGCATGCTCAAACTCGTCTATATCCTGCGCTACCGCAAACGCATCGCCGCGCTGAAGGAGGAGATCGCCTCCATCCGCGCGAAGGACGGTTACGGGGCGGAGGATTTTTGCGCCATTCAGGAAAAGAACGCCGAAGTCGCGGCGCTCAAAAAAAAGATCGACGAATATCGTCCCTTCTTTTCCGAGCCCTATTTCGCCCGCATGGACGTTGTGGACGACAAGGAGGGCTACAACAGTTACTATATCGGCAAACGCGGAGACGTCAATCTGGAGATCGTGGACTGGCGCGCGCCGCTTGCCGTGCGTTACTATCAGAAGAGCCGCGTCACGTTTACCATCAACGAATACGAATACCGCACCGTTCTGCGGCGTGCGCTCTCGGTCAGGAACGGGAAACTGCTCGATTTCCGCAATGAATATCTTTCGGTGCGCGACGTTCTCACTCCCGAGGAGATCGGCGGCAGGGATGACGAGATCCTCTTCGATCCCTATCTGCGCGATATCATCCGCAGCCGCAAGGACGATGTGAAGGTGCGCGATATCATCCGCACCATTCAGGAAAAACAGTTCGATATCATCACCCGCCCGGAGCGGGAGAGCTTTGTGTTGCAGGGCTGCGCGGGTAGCGGCAAGACGATGATCATGCTGCACCGTTTGAGCTATCTCATGTATAACAATGAGAGCCTGCGCCCCGGCGACGTGCTCGTCATTACGCCCTCCGTCAGCTTCAACGCCTTCATCGACGAGCTTTCGCAGATGCTCGAACTGGAAAAAGTGCGCACGACCACGCTGAACGACTATTATTTCCGCGCGCTTTCGGGCGAGGGGATCGATCTGAAGTCCCGCCTTGTTGCCGAGCGCGAAAACGCGGACTATCTGGCATATCTGTATTCTCCGCGCTTTCCCGCCGATGTGAAAGATCGCGTGGAAAAGCTCTATTCGGAGGTATTCGGGCTGTTTGCGGGCGAAGAATGCCGCAGCGTCGCGTGCACCGTCCTTGACGATTGCGTGCGGCGGCAGGAAAAGTTCGTGCATGTGAAGAATGCTTCGCTGCGCGTGCGCCGCGCCGTACTGGGCGAACTCAAGGAAAATAAAGAGGGCGGTTTTTATTTTACAAAGCCCTTCCGCTCGCTGATGAACGCCTTTGTGCAGGCGGAGGACTTCCTGCGCTTTGTGCTGGAGGAAAAACCGCGCACGCCCGACTACTTTTTCCGCCAGTTCGCCGAATTTTACCGCTGCGCGCACCTGATCGCCGTGAACGGGGAAAAGATCTTTGCCCGCGCGCAGGAGGATCTTGTGTCCCTCACGGAGACGGTGGATAAGGAGATTGCGGACCTGAAGCGCTACCGGCAGAAGAGGGGCGGCGTGGAGGTGCTCACCTATGCCGACCGCATTGCCCGCCGCGAGGAACTCAAGGAGGAGGTGCGCGCGACGTCCGGTCTTCTTGACGGAATGCAGCAGGGGCTGGAGCTGTTCTGCGAATTTTTCCGTGTCCTGCGCCAGACGCGCGAGTGTGTGGAGCTGGGCAGATGCGCTTCCGGTGCGGACGTGGCGCGCTGGCTGTACCGCGAGACGGTCAGAAAGTACAAGGCGAAGTACGGGATGAAAGGGGTGTATCCATCGGACGGCTACGCGCTTTGCAGCGTGCTGACGGCGGCGGGCAGAAAACTTTTGCCCCGTTACGGCCTGGTGTTCGTGGACGAGGGGCAGGATATCTCGGAGGGGGAATACGCCCTGCTCAAAGCCATCCATTCGGATGCGGCATTCAACGTGTTCGGCGATCTCAAGCAGAACATCACGCCCTGGCGCGGGATCAAAAACTGGAATACGGTGTGCGAAAACGTGTACACGCTCGATCAGAACTACCGTAATACCAACGAGATCGTGGCATATGTTACGCAGGTGCTCGACGCCCGCATGAAGCCCATCGGGCTGGAGGGCGCGCCCGTCGAACGGCTGCGCGTGCGGCAGGTCGGCGCGTTCTTCCGCGAAAAACAGGGGCTCAAGGCGCTCATTGCGCGCGAGGAGTACCTGCCCCTGTTCGAACGCAGGGGCTTCAAACGTCTTGGCGCGGACGGAAAGTTCAGCCGCTCGGCCGTCAATGTGATGAGCGTGTTCGAGAGCAAGGGGCTGGAATTTTCCGCCGTCGCCGTGTATGACAAGGATATGTCCCAGAACGAGAAATACATTGCCTGTACGCGGGCGCTGCGCGAACTCGCAGTCATAGAGGAGCAGGGATGAAGGACATTTTTTTGCTGGATGTAGACGATACGCTGCTCGACTTCCACCGCGCCGAGCGCGAACAGCTCATTGCCACGCTCACGCAGAGCGGCATCGCCGCGGACGAAGGCACGGCGGCGCGCTTCCACGTCATCAACGACGGGCTGTGGAAGAAGCTGGAGCGCGGGGAACTCACCCGCGAGCGGCTCGCCGTGGAGCGCTTTGAGATCCTGCTTGCCGAGCTGGGCGTGCAAGGGGACGCGCCCTCTCTCTCGCGCTCCTTCTTCGAGGGCATGCCGCAGCGTGCCTATGCCTTTGCGGGCGCCGCAGACTTTCTGGGCGAACTTGCCGCGCGGGGCAGGGTGTACGCCGTCACCAACGGCGCAAAGGCGCTCCAGCGCAGGCGCATTTCGCTTGCCGGACTTGCCCCCTTCTTCACCGACCTGTTCATCTCGGACGAGGTGGGGCATGCCAAGCCTTCTGCGCAGTATGCCGACCATGTCCTTGCCCATATCCCCGGCTTCGTGCATGCCCGCGCCGTATATGTCGGCGACAGTCTGACCTCGGACATGGTATGCGCCGAAAGGATGGGCGTGGACTTTATCCTGTTCCGGAAGGAGCGCCCCGAAGGATACGCCGGACTGCTTGCCCGCGACTATGGCGAGGCGCTCTCGCGCATCGCCGCGCTCTGACGGCCGGACGCCATGGCGAAATACGAAAGCGCTGTCTTTCGTATTTTTTTGTATCTCGTTTCCGTCGCCCGGACAAGGCTCATAGCGGCTTGTGAAAGTGCACAGAATATGGTATAATGCAAAAAAGGGAGGGGAGCATGCGGCAGTACATTGCGATCGATCTCAAGTCATTCTACGCTTCGGTGGAGTGCGTTGCCCGCGGGCTGGACGCGCTCACGACCAACCTTGTCGTCGCCGACGCGCGCCGCACGGAAAAGACCATCTGTCTTGCCGTTTCCCCCTCGCTCAAGGCGTACGGCATCCCGGGCAGGGCGCGGCTGTTCGAGGTGGTGCAGAAGGTGGAGCAGGTCAACCGTCAGCGCAAAAAGCAGGCGCCCGGACGCACCTTTGCGGGCAGCTCCGCCGATGCGACGGAGCTTGCGCGCGATGCTTCGCTCGCCCTCGACTATATCATCGCGCCGCCGCGCATGGCGCACTATATGCGCTACAGCGCGCAGATCTATGAGATCTATTTAAACTATGTGGCGCCCGAAGATATCCATGTGTATTCCATCGACGAGGTGTTCATCGATGCGACGGCATACCTCAAGGCGGCGGGACAGACGGCGCGCGAATTTGCAAGAACGATCATGAAGGACATCTATTCGCGCACGGGCATCACGGCGACGGCGGGCGTGGGGAGCAACCTGTATCTGTGCAAGGTGGCAATGGACATCGGCGCAAAGCATGCGCCGCCCGACGAAAACGGCGCACGCATCGCGGAATTGGACGAGATGAGCTACCGCCGCACGCTGTGGGAGCACGAGCCCATCACCGATTTCTGGCGGGTGGGCAGAGGGTATGCGGAAAGGCTCGCCTCCGTGGGGCTCTATACGATGGGCGACGTTGCCCGCTGTTCGCTGGGCGGAGCGGGCGATTATCACAACGAGGATCTGCTCTACCGCCTGTTCGGGGTAAATGCGGAGCTGCTCATCGACCACGCGTGGGGGTGGGAGCCGTGCACCATCGCGGACATCAAGGCGTATCGTCCGCGCTCCGGCAGCGTGGGCGCGGGACAGGTGCTGCAATGTCCCTATTCCTTTGACAAGGCAAAGCTCGTGGCGCTCGAGATGGCGCAGGGGCTGGCGCTCGAACTCGTCGGCAAGGGGCTCGTCACCGACCAGATCGTGATGACGGTGGGCTATGACGTGGAAAACAGGGACTATACGGGGGAGATGGTGACCGACCGCTACGGGCGCAGGATGCCCAAGCACGCCCACGGGACGCAAAATCTCGAGCGCTTTACTTCCTCCGAAAAGCGCATCTCGCAGGCGGTGACGGAGCTGTTCGGGCGCATCGTCGACAAGAAGCTGCTTATCCGCCGGCTCTATCTCACCGCAACGCACGTTGCCGCGGAAGGGACGCAGAAACGGGAGGGTGCACAGCAGATGGATCTGTTCACCGACTATGCCGCGCAGGAGGCGCAGCGGCAGGAGGAGGAAGAAGAGCTGGAGCGGGAAAAACGGCGGCAGCAGGCAGTGCTCGCCATCAAGGGCAAATACGGCAAGAACGCCATCCTCAAGGGGGTGAACTTTGAAGAGGGCGCAACGGCAAAGGAACGCAACGAGACCATCGGAGGGCATAAGGCATGAGCAGATACGACGATATCTTGGATCTGCCCCATCACGTCTCCTCCGTGCACCAGCCCATGCCCCGCGCCGACCGTGCCGCGCAGTTTGCGCCCTTTGCCGCGCTCACGGGCTATGGGGAGATCATCGACGAGACGGGAAGGCTCACCGATGCGCGGGAGGAGGCGGACGAGGCGCGCCTTGCCGAACTGGACGAAAAGCTGCGCGAGGTCATGCAAAGCGGCGGCGAAGCGACCCTTCTCTGTTTTGTGGAAGACGCACGCAAACAGGGCGGCAGATATGAACTGCGCACGGGCAGGATCAGAAAGGTGGACGGCGTTTTCAGGCGGCTTGTTCTGGAAGACGGCAGCGCGGTGGACATAGAAAATATCGTTGATATTTCGTGACAGAGCACAAAACGCTTGACGGGGGGGGGTAGTGTGCTATACTGAAACCGTACGTTGCGCGTTTTATCATGGTATGACACCTATTTTCCCGCGCGCCGGAGTTGACAGCGTATTGTGCGGACTGCTATAATAAAACGGTCAGGACGTTTTTATCCCCGCCGGCACGGTCTGCGGCGGGCAAGCGCGTCCGGTTGGGAGAGCCATATTCTGTCATTCTGCCCATATGGGCGTAACGGAGGTATTATGGCTGAAAATTTCATCGAAGTGGAAGGGCTGGAAAAGTCGTACGCACACGTCAGGGCGGTGCGCGGCATTTCCTTCACGGTGCGGAAGGGGGAGCTCTTCTCCTTTCTCGGCGTGAACGGGGCAGGCAAGAGCACTACGGTCAACATCCTGTGCACCCTCCTCAAAAAGGACGCGGGCAGCGTGCGCATCGGGGGATTTGACCTGGATACCCGGGAGGGGCGCATCCGCCCCATGCTGGGCGTCGTCTTTCAGGGCAGTCTTCTGGACGATCTGCTCACGGTGCGCGATAACCTTGCCGTGCGCGCGGCGTGCTACGGTATCCGCGGAAAAAAATGGCGGGAACGCCTTGCCGAACTGGACGATCTGCTCGATCTGAAGGAGCTGCTCGACCGTCCGTTCGGAAAGCTCTCGGGCGGGCAGCGCCGGCGCGCGGATATCGCGCGCGGGCTTGTGAACGAGCCGCAGTTGCTCTTTCTGGACGAGCCGACGACGGGGCTGGATCCGCAGACGCGCAAGTCGGTCTGGGAGACGGTGGCGCGGCTGCGGCGGGAGACGGGGATGACCGTCTTTCTCACCACGCACTACATGGAGGAGGCAAATGCTTCCGACCGCGTCGTCATCATCGACGGCGGGCAGATCGTCGCCGACGATACGCCCGCGCAGCTCAAGAACAGGTATTCGCGCAACTATCTGTATCTGTACGGGGAACATGACGGCGCCGCGCTTGCTGCAACGGGCGCCTCGTTTGAAGAGGCGGGCGGCGGCGTTCGCTGCGCGATGAGCGCGCAGCAGGCAAGGGAATTTCTTGCCGCGCATCCGCAGCTCGCCTCCGATTTTGAATTTGTCAAGGGGGACATGGACGACGTGTTCCTCGCCGTCACGGGCAAAAAACTTGCGGACGGGGGTGCAAAATGAACGGCTATGCGCTCTGGATGCTCACCCGCCGCAATCTGAAGATCTTTCTCAAGGATAAGGCGAACGTCTTTTTTTCGCTGCTTGCGCCCCTCATCGTGCTGGCGCTCTATGTGCTCTTTCTGGGGCGTATCCAGGAGGACGGCCTGCTCGCCGCGCTCGAGGGCATGGGCGTGACGGGAGGGGAGGAACAGATCGGGGCGTTCTGCGACAGCTGGATGCTGGCGGGCTCTCTTTCGTGCGCTTGCATCACCGTGCCGCTGTGCGCCTGCGGCATCATGATCCAGGACAAGGCGCGCGGTATTTCGGCAGATCTGCTCATTTCGCCCGTCGCCAAGTGGGTGACGCCGGCGGCATATTTTTGCTCGGTCGTTGCGGCAGGGCTCGCCATCGGGGCCGTCGTGCTCGCCGTATGCTTTATCTGGCTTGCGGCGGCGGGCATCTGGCTGCTCTCTGCGCTCGATGTGCTCGGGTGCATCGCGGCGCTCGTGCTCTCCGTTGTCGCTTCGTCCACCCTCCTCGTGTTCGTGGTGGGGTTCTTCCGCTCCCAGGGGGCGTTCACGGCGCTCAACATCATCCTGGGCACGGTGGTGGGCTTTCTCATCGGCGCGTACATGCCCATCAGTTATTTTCCGGACGCCGTACAGAAGTTTACTTACTTTATTCCCGGCAGCTATACGGCGGGGCTCTTCCGCAACTTCATGATGGGCGGGGCGCTCGAGCGCATCTCCGCCGATCTTTCGCCCGCCTTTGCCGAAGGGTTGAAGAGTGAATTTTCGCTGACGTTCGATTTTTTCGGGGCCGAAGTGGGGATTTCCGCCATGTTTGTCGTACTTGCCTGCGTGGCGGTGCTCTTCGCAGGACTGAATGTGCTTGCCGCCTTCCTGCGCGGCAGAAGAAAAAGATAAAGGAGATTTTATGGCAACGCAAATGCCTTTTAAAGACTTCGGGGAAGAAGTCGTGCGGGCGGAAAACCTGCGCAAGACGTTCACGCTTTCGCGCAAGCAGCAGCGTCTGGAGCATACCGACTTTGCGCGCAAGGTCGCCGTGAACGGGCTCTCTTTCTCGGCGCAGCGCGGCGAGATCTACGGCCTGTTGGGCCCGAATGGCGCGGGCAAGACCACCACGCTGCGCATGCTCTCCACACTGATCGGACCCGATTCGGGCGACGCCTTCGTGTGCGGGCACTCCGTGGTGCGCGAACCGCAGAAGGTGCGCGATGTCATCGGGTTTATGACGAGCGAACTCAAGCTGGAAGGCTTTTTTACGCCTTCCTATCTCTTTGATTTTTTCGGCGCGATGCACGGGGTGGAAAAAGAAGCGCTTTCGGCGCGCAAAAAGGAACTGTTCGGTCGCTTTGGCATCGACCGTTTTGCCGAGGTCAAAGTGCGCGATCTGTCAACGGGCATGCTGCAGAAGGTATCCCTCGTCGTCGCCATCGTGCACGACCCTGCCGTGGTCATCTTCGATGAGCCCACCAACGGGCTGGACGTGCTCACGGCAAAGGTCGTCACGGACTTTCTTCTGGAGCTCAAGGCGATGGGCAAAAGCATCCTCTTATCCACGCACATCTTCTCTCTTGTCGAAAAACTGTGCGACAGAGTAGGCATCATCATTGACGGAAAGATGGCGGCGGACGGAAAACTTACCGACGTATGCGCGGGAAGAAACATCGAGGACAGGTTTTTTGAAATTTACCGTGCAGTCCGGGGGGAGAGCGTATGAAACTGCTTGCACTCATGAAAAAGGAATTTGCGCGCTTTTTCGGCGATCCCAGACTGCTCATCACGATGATTGTGCCGGGCGTGCTCATCTATCTCATTTATTCCGTCATGGGAAACGCGATCTTCGGCGGCGGGGAGGCGCGTTACGATTTCAGGGTGTACGTCTCGGGGGAGTCCGCCGTGGTGGACGTCATCGACGCGGCGGTCGCTTCCAACGAAGGCTGGACGGCGGAATTTATTTATCTTCCCGCGGACGGGGTGCAGACGGTCGATGAGGCGCTCGAACGGGTGAACGGCGGGCAGGCGGACGCGCTTCTCGTGTTCAGCGAGGGCTTTGACGAGGCGATCGCAGGCACGGGCGCGGGGAATGTCGTGCCGTCCGCCGACCTTACCTATAACTCGGAAAACGAGACAAGCGCCGCGTTTGCTTCGCTGGCAAGAGGGATCCTTGATAATTACGGCAGGACGTTTTCGTTCACGGTGAACGATTTTGCCGAGAGCGCCGATTTTGCGCGCAACATGATGGCGGGACTTCTGCCCTTCCTCATCGTCATCTTCATCTTCTCGGCATGCATGTCCGTCACGCTCGAATCGGTGGCGGGGGAGAAGGAGCGGGGCACGCTTGCCACCATCCTGGTCACTTCCGCGCGCCGCACGGACATTGCGCTGGGCAAAGTGCTGCCTCTCTCCTGCGTCTCCCTCATCGGCGCCGCGTCCAGTTTCCTCGGCGTCATTCTGTCCCTTCCCACCCTCATGGGCATTTCGGTGGGCAGCGCCGTCTCGGGCGTGGGAGCGCTCGGTTATCTCATGCTGCTGCTCCTCATCGTATCCGTCGTTCCGCTCATCGTTTCGGCGATCGCCGTCGTTTCCACGCTCTCGCATACCGTCAAGGAAGCATCCGGCTATACGAGCGTGCTCATGCTCCTCATGATGGTGCTCTCCATCGTCGCCGCTTTTGTGTCGGGTATCGGCGACTGGGTGGTCGCCGTTCCCGTGCTCAACGCCGTCGTCTGCATGCAGGGCGTGCTCACGGGCGCGATGTCGATATGGAAGTGTCTGGTCTCCTTCGGACTGAATTTTGTTTACACGGCGCTGCTCGTGTTTGTCATCGCGCGCCTTCTCTCCAGCGAGCGTGTAATGTTCGGCAAATGATGCTCCGCGCGTGAAAAACGACTTGTTCCCGAACGCTTCTGCAGGCCGTCGCCGTAAGGCGGCGGCTTTCGCCATTTTTCGCAAAAAACGCTAAATATAGCCCAAAGCCCTTGCTTTTGACCGCAAAATATGGTATAATCAAACAGAAATTTTCTGCATTTTTACGAGGTAGATATGGAGCAGCAGCATTACGGTGCGGACGATATCACCATTCTCGAAGGGCTTGACGCGGTGCGCCTGAGACCGGGCATGTACATCGGCTCGACGGGCGCGCGGGGTCTGCATCATATCCTCTGGGAGATCGTGGACAACGCCATCGACGAGGCGGCGAACGGCTATGCCGACAGGATCGACGTGCGTATCTACAAAGACGGCAGTGTGTCCGTTGAGGACAACGGTCGGGGCATCCCCACCGATATCCACCCCAAGACCAAGGTCTCGGGCGTGCAGGTCGTCTTTACGCAGCTGCATGCGGGCGGCAAGTTTGACGAGCACAACTATTCCTTCTCGGGCGGGCTGCACGGCGTGGGTGCCTCCGTCACCAACGCGCTCTCCAAGTGGCTGAAGGTGCGCGTCAACAAGGACGGCGACACCTGGGAGATGGAATTTCACTCCTATTTCGACGAGGAAAAGAACAAGTACGAATCGGGCGTGCCCGTGGCGCCCCTTCACAAGACGGGCAAGTGCGGCAAGCGCGAGCACGGCACCTTCGTGCACTTCATGCCGGATGATGCGGTGTTCTCCACCGTGCAGTATCAGCTCTCCACCGTCTCGCACAGGCTCAAGGAACTCGCCTTTCTCAACAAGGGACTGACCATCACCCTCACGGACGAACGCATCACGGCGAACGAGTATGTGGGGGAGGAGGAAGAGGAGCACACGCAGCAGCTCGACCTTCTGGGCGCAACGCAGCCCTATTCCGTCACCTTCTGCTATACGGGCGGCATTGCCGACTTTGTCTCCTACCTGAACGAGGGCAAGAGCAAGCTGTACTCCCAGCCCCTCTATTACCGCGGGGAAAAGGACGGCATTCTGGTGGAGTTTTCCATCCAGCATACGGGCGACTTTACCGAGAGCCTCTTTTCCTTCGTCAACAACATCCCCACGCCGGAGGGCGGCTTTCACGAGATGGGCTTCCGCGGGGGGCTCACGCGCATGCTCAACGACTATGCGCGTGACAACAAACTTTTAAAGGACAAGGACGCAAACCTTCTGGGCGAGGACTTCCGCGAGGGGCTCACGGCGGTGCTCTCCATCAAGATGAAGAACGTGCAGTTCGAAGGGCAGACCAAGACCAAGCTCGGCAATCCGGAGGCGCGCGCGCCCGTGGAGGGCTGCGTGGTCGAAGGGCTGCGCGAACTTGCCGCCAACGCCAAGAACAAAAAGGCGTTTGAAGACATCATCAAAAAGGCGCAGGGGGCGGCGCGCGTCAGGATCGCGGCGCGGCAGGCGAAGGACACGGCGCGCGCAAAAAATTCCATCGATTCGCTCACCCTCGTCGGCAAGCTGGCTGCCTGCTCGGGCAAAAAGCCCGAACTCAACGAGTTGTTCATCGTTGAGGGCGACTCGGCGGGCGGAACGGCAAAACAGGCGCGCGTCAGGCAGTATCAGTCCATCCTGCCCCTGCGCGGAAAGCCGCTGAACGTGGAAAAAAAGCGGCTCGACCAGGTGCTGGCGAACGAGGAGATCCGCACCATCATCTCGGCGCTGGGCGCGGGCGTCGGAAACGATTTCAACCTCGATAAACTCAACTACCACAAGGTCATCATCCTCTCCGATGCCGACCAGGACGGCTTTCATATCCGCTGCATCCTTCTCACCTTTTTCTTCCGTTACATGCGCCCGCTCGTCAATGCGGGGCACGTCTACATCGGTATGCCGCCGCTGTACAAGGTGTACAAGCAAAACGGCAGCGTGGAGGAGTACGCTTACGACGACAAGGAACTCGCCGAGAAGATCGAGAAGGTGGGCCGCGGTTATCTCATCCAACGCTACAAAGGGTTGGGCGAAATGAGCGCCGAACAGCTCTGGACTACCACGATGGACCCCATGCGCCGCAACCTCACGCAGGTGACCATCGAGGACGCCGCCGCCGCCGAGGATATGATTACCACGCTCATGGGCGACAGAGTGGAGGGCAGAAAGGAATTTCTCAACCGCAACGCCAATTTCAACAAGCAGGATTCCTTCATGGACAGGGTGAAGCTTAAAAAGGAGGGCGACAATGAAGACTGATCCCAAAAAGCAGGAGCCGCAGGGCTCGCTGTTCGTCACGCCGCTCGAAGAGGTGCTCCCGCAGTCCATGCTGCCCTATGCCGAGTTCGTCATCATGGACCGCGCGCTGCCCCGCGTGGAGGACGGGCTCAAGCCCGTGCAGCGGCGCATCCTCTACACGATGTTCGAGATGGGGCTCACGCCCGACAAGCCGCACAAGAAATCGGCGCGCATCGTCGGCGACTGCATGGGTAAGTATCACCCGCACGGCGACTCCTCTGTATATGACGCAATGGTGCGCATGGCGCAGGACTTCAACATGGGGCGCACGCTCGTCAACGGGCACGGCAACTTCGGCTCGGTGGACGGCGACCCTGCCGCCGCCATGCGCTATACCGAGGCGCGGCTGGAGCCGCTCGCTCTGGAACTTCTGCGCGACCTTGACAAGAACACCGTTCCCTTCTCGCTCAACTTCGACGACTCTCTCAAAGAGCCGGACATGCTTCCCGGCAGATTTCCCAACCTGCTCGTGAACGGGGCGTCCGGCATCGCGGTGGGGCTTGCCACCAACATTCCGCCCCACAACCTTGCCGAGTGTATCGACGGCGTCATCGCCTATATCGATAAGCCCTCCATCAAGCTCAACGATATGCTGCGCTATATCCCCGCGCCCGACTTTCCCACGGGGGCGAACATCATTGCCACCGAGCTCAATCAGGCATACAGGACGGGCAAGGGCCGCATCACGCTGCGCGCCGAATATCATGTCGAGGCGGGGGAGAACGGCAAAAAGCTCATCGTCATTACCGAACTTCCCTATCAGGTCAACAAGTCGTCGCTTCTGCGCAAGATCGCAGATCTGCGCGAGGAAAAGAAGGAGGAGCTTGCCGACATTTTGCGCGTGCAGGACGAATCGGACCGCGAAGGCATCCGTGCGGTCGTGGAACTGCGTGCCGAAGGAAATGTGGACAAGATCATAAATCTCCTGTTCAAATATACCGAGCTCGAGACGACGTTCGGCATCAACATGGTCGCCATCGCCGGCGGAAAGCCCATGCTGATGGGGCTGATGGACATCATCCGCTACTATGTGAACTACCAGCGCGAAGTGGTGCTCGCCCGCACCAAGTTCGACCTTGCCGCCGCCAAGGAGCGCTGCCATATTCTGGAAGGGCTCATCATCGCGGTCAGGAATATCGACGAGGTGGTCAGGATCATCAAGAACGCCGACTCTACGTCGGACGCGCGCGACAAACTGCGCAAACGCTTTGACCTGTCCGAAAAACAGGCGCAGGCGATCCTCGATCTGCGCCTTGCCCGCCTGACCAAGCTCGAGGTGTTCAAGCTGGAAGAGGAACTCGCCCGCCTGAAGGAACTCATCGAAAAGCTGTCCGCCATCGTAGCCAGCCAGAAGCGCCAGCTCGAAGTGGTCAAAGAGGAACTGCTCGAGATCAAGAAGAAATACAAGACGCCCAGAAAGTCCAGATGGTATCTGTCGGCGGACGAGATCAACGTGGAGCGCGGCGATATCGTGCCGCCTGCGTCTCCCGCCGTCGCCTGCATCACGGCGGACGGCAAGCTCAAATGCCTGACCGAGCGCAGCTATGCCGCGGCGGGCAAGCCGCTCTCGGCAAACGCCAAGGCGGGTGCGGTCATCCGCAGCGAGCTGCGCCTGAAAACGGACGAGCAGATGCTCGTTCTCTCCGACCGCGGCAACTGCTACCGCGTTCCGGCAAAGGAGATCGGCTGCAAGCTCTCGGAAGGGGGCTTTGCGCTCGCTTCCCTCTTTGAAGAGGCGCAGGACGGAGAACTGCCCGTCGCGCTGCTTCCCGCCGAGGCGGGCAACGGTAACCTCTTGTTCATTACGGCAAAGGGCATGCTCAAAAAGACGGCGTGGGAAGAGTATGCGGTCGCCAAAAAGGTGTTCCAGGGCATCCGCCTGAACGAGGGCGATAAGCTCATCAGCGTGCAGCCCGACGCCGACGAAGAGGGCGTGACCGTGTTCTTCGTCACCCGGGGCGGCATGTGCCTGAACGCCAAAAAGGACGATATCCCTCTGCAGGGCAGGGTCTCCGGCGGCGTCAAGGGCATGAATCTGAAGGAAGGGGACGAGGTGATCTTCGCCTCGCAGATCGACGGCGAAGGGGAGATCGTGCTCGCCACCTCGGACGGCAGGTTCAAGCGCGTCATCGCCGCGCAGGTCGATGAACTGCCCCGCTACCGCAAGGGGGTGCAGATCACTTCGCTCAAAGGGGAGAGCATCCTGTTCGCGGACTACGTCACGGTGCCCTATGTACTCGCCGTTCTGACCAACGAGGGCACGATGACCGAACTTTCCACCGAGGAGGTGCCCATCGACTCCACGGCAACGCGCGGCAGAACGCTCAAAGGCGTCAAGTGGAAGCCCCTGCAGGTGTTCCCGATGAAATATCGCGAAGAAGAATAGACCCCGAAAGGGTGCAGGCGCGGCAACTGCCACGCCCGCACCCTTTTTTCGCGGAACGTCTCGTCATCATGCGCGCTTTGTGCGCATAAACCCCCAAATTCCGACATAAAATGTACCATTGCATCAAGCGGGGGAACAGCATATGTGGGACAGCATCGGGGGACGGGCGAAAGCGTGCGGCGAGTATATCGCGCGCACGGGTTGCACCGTGCGCGCATGCGCCGAGCACTTCGGCATGAGCAAATCGACGGTACATAAGGATACCGAACGCCTGGAGCGGTGCGATCCCGCTCTGTATGAAAAGGTGCGCGCCGTGCTGGGCGTCAACCTGCGCGAGCGGCACATCCGCGGCGGCGACGCCACGCGCAGAATGTACGCTCTGCGCCGCGAAAAAAAGGGAAAATAATATTTTCTTATATGATGTGTCGTCTTGAAAAGACCGCCTGCCTTCGGGCAAGCGGTCTTTGCTTTACAGAAAATGCTTCTTGTACTCGGTGCCCCATGCCTGCATGGCGTCGATGATGGGGCGCAGCGTATCGCCGAGCGCGCTGATCGAATAGACCACGCGGGGCGGAACTTCGGCGAACACTTCGCGGTCGATGAGCCCGTCCGCTTCAAGGGCGCGCAGGTTGTCCGTCAGCACCTTCTGGCTGATGCCGGGGATCGTTCTTTTCAGTTCGCTGAAGCGCTGCGGCGCGCGCAGCAGGTTGCGGATGATGAGCAGCTTCCATTTGTTGCCGATGAGCTGCACCGTTGTGGCAACGGGGCATTCGGGCAGTTCCTCTCTGGTCAGCATGGGGCGCCTCCTTGTTCCGATTATAACATGATTTTTCTTCCATTGCAATCATTTCGGAAGCAGGTTTCCAAAAGAAACCGCTGCAGTTACCTTTTTATTACCGGCAAATAAAAAAGTAAGTTTTGTGCGACGGCGGACAGACTTTGTTATAATGTGCCCGACAACGCACGGATGTGCAAACAAGGAGGTAAACGGCAATGACGGCAAATGAACTGTTCCCGCCCGCTTGCGGCACACAGGACCCTGCGCCCGCCTGCGGTACGCAGGACCGTTCCATCCGCAAATATACGCGGGAACAGCTTTCCCGCGCGCAGCTGGAGAGCATTGTGCAAGCGGGACTGTATGCGCCCAACGCGGACGGCAGGCAGGGCACTTTTATCGTGGCGGTGCGCGACAGGGCGCTCGTGCGGCAGCTGGGCGCGCGCAACCTTGCAAAGTTTGACCGCTCCCGTCTGCTCGGCTCCTTTGTCTCCGGGGAACAGCCGAGCGTCATCGACGATCCCGCTGCCAAAGACGGCTTTTACGGCGCGCCCTGCGTGTGCATCGTCTTCGCCCCGAAAAACTTTCTGTACAGCATTCCGGACGCCTTCTGCGCCGTCGAAAACATGGTGCTGCAGGCGTCGGCGCTGGGCATATCCTCCTGTATCGTGGCGCGGGCGGAGGAGACGTTCGATAGCGAAGAGGGAAAGGCGCTCATGCGTGCATGGGGCGTTCCCGAAGGATACATTGCGCGCTGTTTCGTCACGCTGGGGTACTGCCGCGGGGAATATCCCCCGCCCAAGCCGCGACGGGCGGGGCGCTCGTTCATCGTAGAGGAGAAACCATGAACGATCTCACAGAAAAACTTGCGCTACTCTCCCGTTGGCTACGGGAGGCGGACACCGTGCTCGTGGGCGCGGGAGCGGGCCTTTCGACGGCGGCGGGCTTCACCTATTCGGGGGAGCGTTTTACCAGGTATTTTTCCGATTTTGCCCGGAAATACGGCTTTACCGATATGTATTCGGGCGGATTTTATCCCTTTCCGAGCCCGGAAGAATTCTGGGCGTACTGGTCGCGCTATATCTATATCAACCGCTACGATCAGCCTGCGGGAAAGCCGTACGAGGCGCTGCTGCGCCTGATGCAGGGCAGGGACTGTTTCGTGCTCACGACCAACGTCGATCACCGCTTTCAGACAGCGGGGTTTGACAAGGCGCGCCTCTTCTACACGCAGAGGGACTACGGGCTGCTACAGTGCAGCGTGCCCTGCCACAAAAAGACGTACGACAACGAGGCGCTCATCCGCGAGATGTTGGCGCGGCAGAAGAATATGAAGGTGCCCTCCGAACTGGTGCCGCGCTGCCCCGTGTGCGGCAGGCCCATGTCCGTCAACCTGCGTTCGGACGACACGTTCGTGGAGGATGAGGGCTGGCATGCAGCCTGCGCGCGCTATGAAAGGTTTTTAAAAGAGCACGCGCACAGCCGCGTCCTCTACCTGGAATTGGGCGTGGGAATGAATACGCCCGGCATCATCAAATATCCCTTCTGGCAGCGCACCTACCGCAACAAGAACGCGCGCTATGCCTGTATCAGCCCGGAGGGAGCGTATGCGCCCGCCGAGATCGCCGACCGTTCGCTGTGCATTTCGGCAGA
>CAJFNH010000006.1 GCA_904394195.1 Candidatus Gallimonas caecicola | reverse complement strand
TCCCGCCTCTATCAGGGCGACTTTATCCGCAAGGAGAACGTGGTGCCCTCCAACTTTTCGACGGTGGTCACGCTGGAAAAGGAAGAGCTCATCGCCTCCGTGGAGCGCGCCGCCATCCTCATCCGCGGGGACAAGAACAACCTCATCACCATGGAGATCGCACAGGACTGCGCGAAGATCTCCTCCGTGTCCGACTTCGGCAACGTTGCCGAGGTGGTGAAGGCGCAGGTGGAGGGCGTGGAGCTCACCATTTCCATGAACGCGAAGTACCTTCTCGACGCGCTGCGGGCGCTGGAAGAGGAGAAGGTCGCCATTTCCTTCAACGGCGCGGTATCCCCCTTCATCCTGCAGAACGAGCAGGGAAAAGAGAGCCTTTATCTGATTTTGCCCGTCAGAAACGCCGCATAATCGCTTGACGGACGGGCGGAAATCGCATATAATCAAAAAAAATCGCACATTGACAAGGAGTCTTATATGAAGAGAACGTATCAGCCCAAGAAGCGCCAGAGGAGCAAGGTGCACGGTTTCAGAAAGCGCATGGCGACGCAGGGCGGAAGAAACACGCTCAAGAGAAGAAGAAACAAGGGCAGAAAGCACATCTCCGCTTAAAGAAGCGCCATGAAATACCTGCGGATCAAGAGAAAGAAGGACTTTACGAAAATCCTGCGGGTGGGAAAGAGGGCGCATGCACAGAGCCTGACCGTCGTCTATCTGCCGTCGGACAGGACGCGGTTTGCCGTGTGCGTCGGAAAAAAGTACGGCAAAAGCGTCGTACGCAATCGCCTGAAACGCCTTTTGCGCGAAGCATTCCGCTCCAATGCGGAATGTTTAAGCATACATTGCTCTGTTTTGCTCATTCCGCGGGAGGCAAAGGAATATTCGTATGCCGCATTCGCAAGGGACATCGGAAAAATTTTCCGGAAAGAAAAGCTTACCGCGCATTGCGGCGGGCAGTCTTGTAAGGAACAATGCGGCGTACCTTGCGGGCAGCCTGCGCAGGAGAAAGAGGATGCTCCCCTCTCCCGTTAAGGGGCTGTGCATCCGCATGATCTGTTTTTACCAGAAGTATCTTTCGCACGGGACGTGCCTGTATCAGCCCACCTGTTCGGAATATACCAAGCGGTGCATCAACAATCTGGGCGTCATTCCCGGGATCTTGTGCGGACTGTGGCGCATCCTGCGGTGCAATCCTCTGTCAAAGGGCGGGGTGGATCCCGCGCCCGAAGCCTACTTCAAAAAGAAGTGGCTGATCTGAAAAGCGAGACATTATGCAATTCATGACGTTATTGAACAGCGTGGGGATCTCCCTGCTGCAGGAAGGGTACCGGATCGGGCTGGACTGGCTCGGTCAGTTTGTGCAGGCGATCATCGAAAGCGTGGGCATCATCGGCGTGGGCATCATCTGCTTTACCCTCATCCTGAAGGCGATCACCCTCCCCTTCGACGTCTATCAGCGCGTCAAAACGCGCAAGCAGACGCTCATCATGCGCAGCATGCGCGAGGATCTGGACAAGCTCCAGCAGCAGTACGCCAACGATAAGACGACTTACAACCAGAAGATGATGGAGCTGTACAAGAAGAACGGTTACAGCGTATTCGGGGCGTGTCTGCCCATGATCATCGCCTTCGTCGTCATCATCGTCGCCTTCCAGGCATTCAACGCCTATTCCCGCTACGCCAACCTCAACTTCTTTGTGGAAATGTCGGGCGACTACAATGCCGCCATCCTGGCAAACGGCGTGCAGGGCGTCGATTATACCGCCCTCAAGGATGAAGCGGGCAGCGTCGTCGTGGACGGCGAGGGCAATCTCACCCTGGTATGGACGGACGCGGAGGGCGCACAGCAGCGCCGTCAGGAGAAGGTGGGAGAAGCCTTTTCGGAGAGCGGCTGCAGCTATACCCTGCTCTCCACGGCAACGGAGAGCGGAGGAACGGCGTATTCCCTGCTTGTCGTTCCGGAGGATGAAACGAAGTATATCTTCTACCAATATTCGCTGGACACGACGAATATCTCCAGAGAGTATTCCATCGATACCGACCGTCTTTCGGCATATCTGCAGGCAAACGACGCCGAGGCATATGCGCAGATCGCGGAGGCGGAAAATTTTGACAGCGCCTGCCTTTCCTATGTGAAGGGACTGGGCGCCTCGGCGGCAAAGACGTGGTATGAAGGGCACCGCGCGAACTTTTTGTGGGTGGAAAACGTGTGGTATCCGGACGTCTCGTACAACCACCCCATCCCGCAGGATTATGCGACCTTCCTGAACAACTTCAGCAACGTTCAGGTGACCCTTGCCGACGGGACGACGCAGCCGCTGCAGAATATCTTCAGCGAACAGAATTACAACGATCTGACCGCGGGACTGACCGAAGAAAAGGAAGCGCCCAACGGATATTTCGGGCTCATCATCATCTCCATCGCGCTGATGGTGCTCTCGCAGTTCATCATGATGCGCTCGCAGAAGGAGAGCAGCCAGTACCAGACGGTGGACGGACAGGGCGCCAGGACGCAGAAGATCATGCTCGTCATGATGCCGCTCATCTATGCCATCTTTGCATTCATGTACAGTGCGGCGTTCACCATCTACATGCTCATATCGAGTCTGTTCTCCCTCATCGTCACGCTCATGTCCAATTTCATCCTCGGACGCATCTTCAAAAAGAAGGAAGAAAAACAGGTCATCGAGGTGAATACCAACAAGCCGAAGTGGCTCATCGAGCGCGAAGCGCGCGAACGGGAAGAAAATAAGAAAAAAGGAAAAAACAAGGACCGCTGACGCGGCAACCGAAAATAAGAAGGAATAAGGGTATGGAAAACATTTTTACGGGAAGAACGGTGGAAGAGGCCGTCAGCGCAGGGCTCGAGGAGCTCGGACTCACCGCACAGGACGTCGATGTGGAAGTGCTCGACGAAGGAAAAAAGCGCCTGATCGGGTCAAAGCCCGCGCAGGTCCGGCTCACCGTCAAAGAGAAAAAGACGGACGGCGAACGCGCCGTCGTATTCCTGGAGGGGCTGCTTCCCCTTCTGGGAACGGAAGCGGTCGTCAAACTCACGAGCGAGGACGAAAAGATCGTCATCGAACTGACTGCAGCTTCGGCAAAGAGTATCATCGGGCGGCGCGGCGAGATCATCGACGCCGTGCAGACGCTTGCCGGCGCCGTTGCCAACACGGGCAGAAAGGAGTACAAGCGGGTGGTCGTCGACTGCGAGAACTACCGCGAGGACCGCGAGGAGACGCTCAAGCGCGTTGCGAACAAGCTTGCGGCAAAGGCGGTGCGCCTGGGCAAGCGCGTGCGCCTGGAGCCGATGAATCCCTATGAGCGGCGCATCATCCATGCCGCGCTCGTCGACAATCCCGACGTTACCACCAAGAGCGAAGGCAAGGAGCCGCAGCGCTTTGTGGTGATCATCCCCAAAAACCTCAAGCCGTATGAAAAGCGGGACAACCGCGGCGGCAGGAACGAGCGCGGCGGCAGCCGCGGAAAGTTCAACCGCGACAAACGCGAGGGCGGCTACCGCGGCAACAGGGACAGCCGCAGCGACAGCAGATACGGCGACAGAAAGTCCTACCCCAAGCGCGAGCTGCCCGCAGAGGGCACGCCCGAATCGTCGGGCACGAGCTTCAAGCGCGAGGGCGGCTCGGGCGGTTATCGCAAGGGAAGTTTTTCCGGGTTTTTCGGCACCTATCTCGGAAAGGATACCGAGGAGAGCACAACGCCCTCCCCTGCCGAGGAAACAGAACCCAAGAACGAAGAATAAGGGAAAAAACAGGGGCGGAGAAAATCCGCTCCTGTCCGTTTTTCAGAGGAAAATATGCGAAAATCGGACAGAGAAATCACCGATCCTGCACAGATCCTTGCCATCGTGAAAGGAAGCCAGACGGTGCGGCTGGGACTGTTTGCGCGGGACTACCCCTATATCGTGCCCCTCTCCTTCGGCTATGAGGAGCGTGACGGCGTGCTTACCGTGTATTTCCACTGCGCGAAGGAGGGAAAGAAGGTCGACCTCATCGCGCGCGACGAACGGGTCTGCCTGGAGTGGGACGCCCTTGCGGGCTATGTGGAGACAGGACACTCCGTGACGGCGGACTACGAGAGCGTCATTGCGTTCGGCAGGGCGCGGCGCTGCACGGGCGAGGAACGCGTGAAGGGTATCCGGCTGTTGCTCGAACACACCGGATTTGCGAATTACAGTGCCGAAGCGTGCGCCGCTCTGCCCGCCGTGGAGGTGTACAAGGTCGTGTGTGAGCGCGTCACCGGAAAACGGCGTTTTCCGAAAGAGAATACATAGAATGTCGCCCGGGGCTTCTGCATGGGCGTCGTGCGGGTTTTGATTGTTCCGCCCGCCTCATACGCCTTCGCAGGGTGCCTGCGGGTATCATACTGCAAGGAGTCCCTGTTTGCGCTGATGCAGACAATCCATGGATATACTTTGCCGTTCATAAATCAAAAAACCTGCCCTGCGGCAGGTTTTTCTGACAAAAGAATATACTTCCGGGAGATCTGCAAGGTAGTTCCGCATCGCCTTTCATATCCCTTATAACAGATACATCCGCAGGCGGATCGTTCGAAAACACCCCTCTGGAAAAAGTAAAACCGTGTCCCGCAGCGGGTTTTGTTGTATGGATATCCGGCACTTGCGGAAGACGACGTAGAAACAGAAATATAAAAACCTGCCCTGCGGCAGGTTTTTATTGTGTTTCAGTTTTCTTCCAGCCACTTTTTGGCGTTTGCCTTGGTGTAAGCCGTGATTTTCTCTTCCTTGTAGGCAGACTGCGCGCCGCCGTTCGTATACAGGAAGAAATCTCCTTCGGGCGTCTGGTACATCGTCATTTCGTAGCCGGTGGGATCGCCGAACGCGCCGCAGACGACCTTCTTTACGACGGTTGCCGTTTCGGTGTTATAGGTCTTGGTTTTCGTTGTCTTGATCATTTCCGTGTATCTCCTTACTATGGATTTGCCAATATTGTACCCCTGTGAAAGGGAATTTGTCAACAATTCGGCGAAAGTCATGAAAAAAATTTAGTAAAATAATCTTTGGTACAAGCCCTGCCCTCAATCAAACGCATTTTTGTGAATTGTTCACATTTTCAACGGGCAGGAGATCGGCGACTGCGCGGGAGATGCTCTCCGCCATGGAGTAAACTACGCCCAGACGTGTGAGATTGAAGAGCGGATATGAGAGCGCAGACTTTTTGGCGACGATCCCGAGCACGGAGACATCCCCTACTTTTGGCAGGCGCTTGTTTGCGCCCGCGCCAGGACGCAGTGCGCCCGGAACAACTTTGATGAGTCCGACATCCGGTTCCTCCCCCACCGCTGCGTCGATTGCGATGACGGGAGTGCGAGGGTGTGTTTTTTTGAGAAAATCGCCCAAATATTTTGCCTCCTTTGCCGTGACCGGGTGTTTCAGCGTACCGTAGACATATCCGCGGAATCCGCTGCTCTGCAGCATGGTGCCCGCAACGGGCCCCAGACTGTCCCCCACTGCCAGATCGCTTCCGACACACAGCACGACGGGCGGACGGTCGTATTCCCCCATCAGCTGCTTCAATGCCATATAGATGCCTGTTTCCGCCATGGTGTTACTGAAATGAAATGCGTATTCCATCGTCATCCTCCGCAGATGGGAATGGTTGTCCACTTTGCACAATTTTATAACATCTCCTGCGGAAAGCGTGACATTTTCCGCCGGGTGTGGTATAATCAAATGTGCAGAGAGAGTACTATTTAAAGGGAGGTAGACAAGTGAATCTGTTGGACGCATCATCTGCATGGGTTCTTGACGTTTTGTTCATCGTCATTTTGCTGCTGGGCATCCTGTTCGGAACATGGCGCGGATTTGTCAAGGGCGTATGTAAACTGGCAGGCACGATCTTTGCGATCTTTGTTGCGCTCACATTCTGCAATGCCTTCAAGAACTCGCTTGAAAGCGCCTTCGGACTGACGAGCGCGATTGCAAACGGCGTCGGTGAGACAGTCGCGAACTGGTTGAGCATCGCCATTGCATTTATTGCTCTGTTCATTATCGTGAAGATCGGAGCATGGCTGCTGGGTTGGATCGGAACGGCTTTGGTGGATAAAGTGTCCTTTTTCCGCGTCATCAACCGGATATTGGGCGGGATCCTCGGACTGGTCGAAGCGCTTTTCCTCATTTTTTTGCTTCTTACCATCTGTACCTGGATCAATACGGACGCTATCAATACCTTTATCGGACAGAGCAGCATTGTCAATGCGATCTATGAATGGGAATGGTTCCGTTGGGCAGCGCAGTTTAATTTCCTGAAGGGATGATCTGATTGTACATGATCTGCGCCACGCATTTTGCGTGGCGCAGATTTTTTATGCGCTGAAATCTTTCGCAGCGCTGAATCTCGCTGCGCTTTCAAAATGTTTGGCGCGAAGTTGTTTTGCGTCATAAAAATTGTCGGTGCAATACAATTACGCGCTTTATATCATATCAGCGCAAAAAGATGATTTGGTGCAAAATCGATCTCATATCCATCTTCCGATACATACATGACAGTGCACGACTAAATTCGGACGCAGAACCGGGCTGCGCTTGCAAGCCCCCTCTGCGTTTATCGAAAAAAACATCTTCATGCTCGTATCTGCTGCAGATGCCGATAAATTTACCGCTTTGCGGGATCGCCGGACAGAAAACCGATCCGTGCCTGTTGTCATAATCAAAAAAGATCCGGCTTGACCGCTTATGCCTTTGTAAGAATTTTCTATGTAGAATGATGCCGATTGACCCATTTTTTGAAAAAATCGAGGTTTTTTGCCCGGAAATTCGGAAATAAAAAGATATAAAATCGCTCTCAAACAACGTAGGAGCGTTTTTTCGTCCGCAAAAAGCGTTTTCCGAGGCGATTTTGCCGTCTTTTCACCAGGAAAATGTCCGTCAGCGCAAGCAAAAAACGGCTCAAAAATCACGAAAACGGCCTTTTTTTCGGCGATTTTCCGAAAAAAACAGATCAAAGACCCAAAACGAAAAAAATCAGACAAAGAGGTGTGTTGGATGAGCGAATTTACCCAAAAGAATACAGACAAAGCCTTTTCACGGTCCATACCAGCTTTTATTTTGCTCTAATGATATTCTCAAATAGCACCATTCATAAAAATTAGCGTTTAATGTTTCACGTGAAACAACAAAAAATCGAAAAAATTTGCCAGAGTGTTTCACATGAAACATTTTCAGGCTATTTTTCAGGGTGCGCACAACACTTTTTCACCATTTTACGGTCAAAAAGTGATATTTTTGAAAAATCGGAAAGAATTGTCGTCAAAGACTTGAAAATATCCGCGTTTCATGGTACAATAGGGGCAGTATTATTGCCCATACTATACGCGGGCAAACTAATTCAGAAAAGGAGACCAAAGATTGAGTAAGACAGTCAGGACGATTATCATCGTGGTGCTTGTTGCTGTTCTGGGGATCGCAGCGTACTTCGTGATAACAAGTCAAATAAGAAACTCAAAGCAGGTTGATACATCTCGCTTTGATGAATTGCTTTATGATAGTCGGGGAGAAGGGGATTTAGCAGGTCAAATTCCTGATAATCAGCAAATCAACTTTGTTTATGTTGATGGTTACGTCGTTTATGGATATTTGAATGCAAATGACGCGACTTACACATATTGGGCAAACTATAAGAGTCTTTATTCCGATGCGGGTGTTTCTGCGGACGGGATTCCTCAGGGTACACTTGATTACTGGCGTTCATTGGGAATAGGTTATGATCTTTCCAATCCAAACGCCGGTAGTGGATGGGGGAATATCCTCTATATCGCCGTGCTTGTTGTGGGTATCGTCGCCTTCTTCCTGATTCTGCGTTCCATGAGCGGCGGCAGCGGGAAGGTGATGAGCTTCGGAAAAACCAAGGCAAGGGTGTCCACAAACATCAAAGTACGCTTTTCCGACGTCGCAGGGGCGGAGGAGGAGAAAGAGGAACTCAAGGAAGTTGTCGATTTCCTCAAGAGCCCCAAGAAGTTCTCCGACCTCGGGGCAAAGATCCCCAAGGGTGTGTTGCTTGTGGGTCCTCCCGGAACGGGTAAAACGCTCTTTGCAAAGGCGGTTGCGGGGGAGGCGGGCGTGCCCTTCTTCTCGGTGAGCGGCTCCGACTTCGTGGAAATGTACGTCGGCGTCGGCGCTTCGCGTGTACGCGACCTCTTTGATATGGCAAAACGCAATCAGCCCTGCATCATCTTCATCGATGAGATCGACGCCGTGGGTCGCCAGAGGGGAGCGGGACTCGGCGGAGGGCACGACGAGCGGGAGCAGACCCTCAACCAGATCCTTGTTCAGATGGACGGTTTTGAGACGAACGAGGGCGTTATCGTCATGGCGGCGACCAACCGTGCCGATATCCTTGACAGCGCTTTGCTGCGTCCCGGCCGTTTTGACAGACAGATCTATGTCAATCTTCCCGACGTAAAGGGCAGAGAGGCCATCCTCAAGGTCCATGCCCGCAATAAGCCGCTTGCTCCCGATGTCAATTTTAAGATCATCGCCCGTATGACAAGCGGGTTCTCCGGAGCAGACCTTGCCAATCTTCTCAACGAAGCCGCCATCCTTGCCGCAAGGGCGGGCAAGAGCATGATCGGCAATCTGGAACTGTATGAGGGCATTAACAAGGTCATCATGGGGCCCCAGAAGAAGAGCCGTGTTGTAACCGAAGCGGACAAGAAGTGTACAGCTTATCACGAAGCAGGACACGCAATTCTTGCAAAGCTCTGCGAACATACCGATAATGTCCATGAAGTGTCCATCATCCCCCGCGGCATGGCGGCCGGCTACACCCTCACCCGCCCCGAGACGGATGACAATGACATGACTGTTAATAAACTTAACGATTTTATCTGTATGGCGCTGGGCGGCAGGGTCGCCGAAGAGCTGGTCATCCACGATGTTTCGGCGGGCGCTTCCAACGATATCAAGCGCGTCACGCAGATGGCGCGCAAGATGGTCACCGAGTGGGGTATGAGCGACAAGATCGGGCCCATCTGCTACGGCAGCGACGGTCCCGTGTTCCTCGGCCGTGACTTTGAAGAGCGCAACAGCTATTCGGAACAGACGGCAGCCGCCATCGACGGCGAGGTGCGCGCCATCGTCGAACTGCAGTACGAGCGCGCACGCAGGCTGCTGAAGGAAAACCGTGCCATTCTCGACAACATGGCTCGCGTGCTCGTCGAGCGCGAGACCATCTATACCGCGGAAGTGGACATGCTCATGCGCGGGGCGACGTATGCCGAGGTGCTCGCCTACATGGAGAAGCACGACAAGGGCGAGCCGGACGATCCGTTCGGCATCAAGGGCGGCGCGGCGGAAGGCGCGCCGGAGAAGGCAGCCGAGCCGGCATCCTTGCCCGAGGCGCCCGCTGCGGACGACGCGGCCTCCCCCGATACGGAAGAAAAACCCGAATAAGGAGTGAGAGATATGGGAAAGATCATTTCCTTCTCCAATCAGAAGGGGGGAGTGGGCAAGACGACGACGTGCGTCAACATGGCGGCGTATCTTGCGCGTGCGGGAAAGAAGGTGCTGCTCGTGGACCTCGATCCACAGGGCAACGCCACAACGGGACTGGGCTTTTCCAAGGGCTCGCTGAAAAAATCCGTCTACAACGTCATCATCGACGACGAGGAGGTGCGCGAGAACACCCTTCCCGCCCAGCCGGACGGACTGTTCATCCTTCCTTCCAACGTCGATCTTGCGGGGGCGGAAGTCAGTCTTGTCTACAAAAAGAGCCGCGACAAGGTGCTGCGCGCCGCACTCGAGAAGGTGCGCGCGGAGTATGACTATATCCTCATCGACTGCCCGCCTTCGCTCGGCCTGCTTACCGTCAACGCGCTTGCCGCGGCGGACAGCGTGATCATTCCCATCCAGAGCGAGTACTATGCGCTGGAAGGGCTCTCGCAGCTCATGAATGCCATCAAGCTCGTGCGACAGCACCTGAACAAATCGCTCAAAGTGGAGGGCGTGGTGCTCACCATGTACGACGGACGTTCACTCATCTCCAGGCAGATCGCGGCGGAGATCAAAAAGTTCTTTTCCGCCAAACTGTACGAGATCGTCATCCCGCGCAACGTGCGGCTCTCCGAGGCGCCCAGTCACGGCAAGCCCATCCTGCTGCACGACCCCAAGTGCATGGGGGCGCGCGCATATGCGGCGCTCACCGAAGAATTTTTGAAAAAAACGGAAGGAAAGGGAGAATAGAGCATGGCAAAAGGACTTGGAAAGGGGCTTTCGGCGCTGTTCAGCGACACGGAAGAGGCATACGAAAACGCGCATACCGACCTTGGCGACGAGGGGCAGGGCGGTGCAACGGAGATCGCCGTCGAGGACATCTATCCCAACCCGCACCAGCCGCGCAAGACGTTCGACGAGAACGCCATGAACGATCTTGCCAACTCCATCCGCGAGCACGGCATCATCAGCCCCATCGTCGTCAACCGCGGCGACGACGGCAAGTACATGATCATCGCGGGCGAGCGCCGCTACCGCGCCGCCATCAAGGCGGGGCTCGCCACCGTGCCCGCCATCGTGCGCGAACTGGGCGAAAAGGAGATCCAGGAGATCTCCCTCATCGAAAACCTGCAGCGCGAGGACCTCAACCCCATCGAAGCGGCGACGGGCATGAAGCGGCTGATGGACGAATTCGGCCTGACGCAGGAACAGCTTGCCGAGCGGCTGGGCAAATCGCGCCCCGCCATTGCCAACACGCTGCGCCTGCTCTCTCTGGCGGAGGAGGTCATCGACCTCGTGCGCGAGGGGAAGCTCTCGTCGGGGCATGCGCGTACGCTCGTGCCCGTGGCAAAGGAGGCGCAGACCTATCTTGCCAAGGAGTGCGTGAAAAATTCGTGGTCGGTGCGCGAGATGGAGCGCGCCGTCAAGCAGTACCTCAATCCGCCGGAAGTGCTCGCGCGGGAAAAGGAACAGAAGAACGCGCTTGCCAACGCCGAGCTCAAGCATCTGGTCGAACGCATGCGTGCGACGCTCAAGACAAAGGTCTCGCTCATCGGCACGGACAAGAAGGGGCGTATCTATATCGACTACTACACCCGTGACGATCTGGACCGTATCAGCGAGCTTCTGGATATCCTCGACAGAATGGAGTGACAAAGTTAAGCGGGGGCATGTCCGCAAGCGAAGCGCTTACCGCGGACATGCCCACCTCCGGACATGCCGCACGCCGCCGGAAAGGGGCATGTCCGAAGAAGGGCGCCGGGGGCTGCCATGGACAAAGTATTTTCTTACGATCTGTTTGTTTCCTATTCGACGCATAACCGCGAGCTCGCCGAATATATCGTCTCCAGGATCGAGGCGCGCGGGGCGCGCTGTTTCATCGCGCCGCGCGACCTTGCAACGGGAATGGAGTATGCGAGCGAGATCGTCCGCGGGATCGACAGCTCCTGGGCGGTGTTGCTCATCTTTTCAAGCGATTCCGACCGTTCCGCCTATGTGCTGCGGGAGATCAATTCCGCCGTCTCCCGCAACAAGACGATCATCCCGCTGCGCATTGAAAATTTTCTGCCCTCGGGCGCGATGGAATTTTATCTGGGTCCCACGCACTGGCTGGACGCCTTTCCCGAGGTGTTGGACGTGCACCTGGAGCAGATCCTTTCCATCGTGGAAGGGCTGCGCGCACGCTATGTTCCCCAGGAGCGCAGCGCCGTACGCGTGGCGGGGCCGGAGGTGCTGGATATTCCGGACGCCATCGCGCGGCTGGGCATCACTTACCGGCAGATCTCCATGCGCGCCATTGAACTGGACTTCCTCATCGTGTCGCCCGGGCGGGAGACGCAGGAGTCCGAGATCGAGCAGACGTATGAGGAATGGAAGGGCATCACCGACTATTCCGACGCGGGCGGCGTGCTGGTGGAACGGGACGAGATGATCGGTTACTGCGACTTCTATCCGCTGGGCGAGGAGGCGTATGCGCAGCTCATGCGCGGCAAGGTGCTCGTGCAGCCGGACATGATCGAGCTCTATGAGCTGGGCGGCACCTTTTGCGGCTATATCGCGATGATGGCGGTGGACCCCGCGCTCGTCTCGCAGGAGCGCTTTTTGCTGCTCTTTGACTGGATGGTCGGGCGCATCCGCCGCTGGCGGGAGAAGGGCATCTTCTTCGACAAGATCGGGGCGGAGGCATACGCGCCCCTTCTGGAGAAATTCCTCAAGCGATTCGGGTTTGTCTGCGTGGGCAAGAACGCCGACGGCGGCAGGCTGTACGAAACAAGCATGCGCCGGCTCGCCGAAAACGCGGTGTTCTGCCGCCGCTATGCGGATGCGCAGGAACTTGCCCGCGGCGAATGAGCGCCGGCGGCGCAGCGGTTTTCGCCGGAAAACGACAAAATCGTTCACAAACACAACATCTTGTGGAAGGGCGCATGAGAGGCGTCCTTTTTTGCGGTCGGAAGGGGTTTTTCGGTGAAATCGCCCAAAAAAAAGCAAAAAAAAGATGAAGTTTTCACAAAAAAATTTCAAAACCCCATTGACAAACTTTTCCGTACATGGTATATTATGAACAGTACAAGCAGTGACGTCGGGGGGAAGTCATGATTGTGAGGAGCGAACGGTAAAACTTTCGCGCGCCCTTTTCCAGAAAGTTCCATGCGGAACGGCGGAAAAGAGGGGCGGAGTTTTTCCGTCGTTTTTCATTTTTCGGCGACCCTTCGGCAGACAAGCCGTCGGGCGTTTTTTGTGCTCTTTTGCGGCTGCCTCCCCCCATAGGGCGGCTTCGGAAGAGCGCGAAGAGCGTTTCTGCGGCGATTTGCAGCGAAAACTATATTTAAGAGGTGTGGTTTTATGAAAAAGAAAATGCTTTGGAAGAATGTCGGCCTTGTCGCCCTCTCCACGGTGATGGTGGGCGGCGCGGCGCTGGCATTCACGGCGTGCAACGATTCGTCTATCAGAACGGATTACACGCTCAGCGTGTATATCTTCTGCGGCGCCGCGGACGCTACGACGAACCGTACGATCTGCGAAAACTGGGCGCGCGAATACTCTGCGGCGCATGCCGAGGAACTGGGCGGCAACACCATTAGCGTGCAGTTCACCCCCGAGCCCAGCCAAGAGACGTATTTCAAGAACCTTGGCGACCAGATCACGTCGGGCAGCTATCCGGACATCATCTATGTGTCCCCTTCGCAGGTGCTCGCCTATGCGGACACGCGCATCCTCAACCTGACAGACTATATCACCGCCTCGCAGGAGACCGTCGACATGGTGAACAGCGTCTGGTCGGACAGCCTTGCGTTCTACGCCAACTCCGGCTCCGCTTTCGACAGGACGCATGCGGAAAAGATCGCCTACAGCGCGGAGAAGGGGTACTACGATCCCACCACGAACGAGTCGGTGAACATCTACGGTCTGCCCAAGGATTACTCCAACTTCGGCTTGGGCTACAACCGCAACTACTTCTCCGAAGCGTTCAAGAAGGCGTACACCACGCTCAAGCCCAACTCGGGCGCGAACAGCGGCCGCCAAGTGCAGGGGCGTATTTATGTCAAGAAAGAAGCGACGGCTTCCGGCGCCGCCGTGTACACGGGCAAGGACAGCGATTCCATCACCTACGCGATGAACGTGACGGAAGCGGATAATTATACCAATCCCTACACGGGGGAAAAAGTGGTCGCAAGCGCGGACGATACCGCCGCCTTCATCAACATCGGCATCCCCACGGCGTACAAGCCCTTCAATTTCTATAAATACGAGACGTATGACGACGCGTATGAGGCGGGCGATCCGCTTGCCGTCAGCACGGACGTGTTCACGGACGGCGAAGGCTATATCGTCACCGTGCCCGGCTTCCCCGGCGAGACCTTTGAGATCACGGCGGAGAAGTACGGCGACGCGGCGGTCAACACCGGCGAGGACGTCGCTTACGATACGAACAGCGGCAACATCGTGCTCACCTGGGCGGAATACGGCGCGCTCAACTGGGCGTGCGCATACATGCTCAACTCCTTCGGCTGGGACGCCGCCGACGGCTCCGGCATGAAGGCGGTATCCGGCAACGGAGCTTCCGAGGAGGATTACAGCGCATGGTTCACGGGCATGGGCGGCGTCTACACGGGCGCGGGCGAAGGCATTGCGGCATATAACAACGTGTACGGCGGCGAGCAGTACGAGCAGCTGGACGGCGGCAACCTGTACGTTCTGCCCTGGCTGTTCTCCAACGACGCCACCTACGTCAACAGCGACTACACCAAGGCGATCAACGAATACAATGCGGAAAACGAGCAGATCGCTTCCGCAAACGGCAACACTTGGAGCATGACGGACAAGTACGATCCGAACGACGTCAGCTCGGGCGTGGGCTATGCGACGGAGGACGTCGACAAGATCAACCTCGACGGCACCACCCGTACGGCAAAGAACCAGTACGGCATCAACAGCGCGAACTTCATCGAAACGTACGGCGCCTTCCAGGAATATATGGCAACGTGGAACGCGCACATCGGTCAGGCGGGCGACGTTCAGACGGATGAGACCGACAAGAGCGTCAACGGCCAGCAGGGCTTCGTGGTGGGCGCAACGCTCTTCTACGGCGTGGGCACCTGGGACGTCTCCGAGTATCAGGAAGTGAGGACGGACATCCTCGACCTGGGCGTCATGCCCACGGCGGTCTCCGATAAGCTCGCGCTCTACGCGCAGGGCCGCAGCGCCTACTATGTGGACGAGAGTGGCAACCCGTTGGTGAACACTTACTCCAACGCCAACAAAGCAAAGGGCTCGGGCGATAACGCCGGCACGGCAACGGACGGCGGCTCGGGCGACTACGAACAGCGCAGCGATCTTGATGATGGGTTGATAGTGTATGACCCGAAGGGCGACGAGCTCTACCGCAACCAGGTGCTGCGCCAGGATAAGTGGGCGGGCAGAATGGACTCCGTCGGCTATGCAGTCAACAAAAATCTTGCCAACGAAGGGCAGCCCGCATGGCTTGCGGCTGCGGCGGTCGACCTGGTCATGGAACTTACCGTCGGCGAGCAGTCGCAGATCACGCTCACCTACGGCGGCGCGCAGATCCCCAACGTGGTCGCGCAGTGCAGCGAATACCTCAATTACAACACCACGGCAAAGGACGGCGCGTTCAAGGATATGATCACCCCCGAGGGTGACGCGCAGGGCAACGACGTGTGGGACGCATACTATGAGATCGCGCTGGAACTGGCGTCCGCCGGCATGGACGGCGATACCAGAACGGTGGCGGAAGCGCTCAACGGCAAGCAGGTCACCGTCAAGAACGCGGAAGAGCAGGACGTGACGCTCGACGTCAAGTACGATACGCAGTATGCCGGCGTGCAGCTCAACAACTTCACGACGTCGGCGACCGCTACCACCAGGATCGCCTATGCGATGCGTGTGCTGCGCATGATCAACTACACCCGCACCGAGCGCGACATCCTCATCCGCATGCAGACGGGCATGAACGCGGTGCGCGACCAGACGCTGCACACGTCGGGCTCCACCTGGCTCTCCGCGCTCAACGGCACGTCGCAGGCGGCGAACTTCCTTGCCTATATCAACCAGGCGGCATTGGGTGAGAACGAAAGACGTCTGCTCTCCGTCATCGCGGCAAATCCGAGCGAGTTCGGACAGGAGACAAGCGCCGGATCGGGCATCTACAAGAGATTCTACACTCCGGCAGTGTACTGCGTCATCCAGTCGCTGCAGGCGCAGAACACGCTCTCTGCAGGAGAATAAAAGTATTGTCTTTTCCGCCCCGCCGGTGCGGGGCGGAAAAGAGCAAATATGAGAGTAGGAGGGGAATTTATGACGGAAAACAATACTGCCGTATCCGAACAGAGCGTTCCGGCGGCAGGAGCGGTCGTCGCAGAGGCGACGGTGCCCCACAAAAAGCGGCGGCACATCAATCAGCAGAAGCTGCAGGACAACCTGTGGGGCTGGGCGTTCTGTCTCCCGCTCATCGTGGGGACGGTGCTCTTCGTCTACATCGCGCTTGTGATGGCGCTCCTGTTGTCCTTCACGACCTACACGTCCACGCTCCACGGCGACGTCTGGGCTTTCCTGGGCAATATGTTCTCGGGCGAAGACGTATTTGCCTCCGTGCCGGGCATCGACGCCTTCACGGATGCCAACGGCTCCAATCCTTGGCGGTGGTATCAGTTCGTGTTTACCGACACGCAGTATTCCTGCCAGGTCGCGCAGAGCATGGCGAACCGCGGCGTCACCGAGATGAGCACGCTGGGCATGACCCTCTTCAACACGGTGTTCTATCTCATCGGCATTCCCATCGGCATGGTGCTCTCCATGTTTCTTGCGGTGTGCATGTCGCGCGACATCAAAGGCGGGAATGTGTTCCGCGTCCTGTACTACCTTCCCTGCGTCGCCAGCACCGTCTCGGTCGTCTACACCTTCGCAAACCTGTTCAACACGAGCGGCGTCATCAACCAGCTTCTCAACACCAATATCGTCTGGTTCTGGAGCGGCACCAGTACGCAGCTGTCCATCGGCTATAACGAGGGCATCGACCCCTTCTGGACGAACGGCCTTATCAACAAGTGCATCGTCATCGTCATGAACGTGTGGAAGGGGCTGGGCGGCACGATCATCCTGTACATAGCGGGGCTTTCGGGCGTCAACGCCTCCACCAAGGAAGCGGCGCAGATCGACGGCGCCAGCAGCTGGAAGATCTTCTGGAAGGTCACCATGCCCGATCTGTACCCCGTCATCTTCTACAACGTGGTCACCTCCGTCATCGGCGGCATGCAGATCTATGCGGAGCCCGAACTGTTGTTCCCTACCAGCAGCAGCGGCGGCACGCTGCGCAACCGCCCCAACATGCTCACGTCGGGCTACGTCGCGCTCATCTGGTACTGGGGTATCTCGCCCAACTCGTCCCCGAGCGACGCGATCGACTTCGACAGGCTTACGCAAGGCATCAATCCGTCCTACCAGAGCCTGGGCGCCGCCTACGGCATGGTGCTTGCGGTCATCATTCTTGTACTGACGCTCTTCCAGTTCTGGCTGGACAAGCGCAATAGCGATTAAAGGGGGGAATTATGGAAAACGTTCAGACGAATACCAAACCTGCCGAAGAGCGGCATTACTCTTCTTTCCGCTATGCGGTGGGCGCCGTTCTCGCCTTCTTCGGCATCTCCTCCAAGACGCACCGCGGCAGCAAAAAGCGCGCCAAACTCACGGGCGATATCTTTACCTATATCATCCTGCTGCTGGGCGCCTTCCTGATGGTCTATCCCTTCTGGTGGATGATCGCGGCGTCCTTCACCTTCACCAGCGACGTGACCGGATCCGCCCTTTCGGGGACGATCGGAGCCATGGTGTGGTGGCCCTCCAACCCGCTGCCTGCTCAAACGTCGGACGGCCGCGATCTCGGACTGTTCTATAACTATTATTACATGTTCACGGAGGGCATGGTCGGCTCGGACTCGACCGGTCTGGCGGCGGGCTTCACTTACTGGCGCGCCGTGCTCAACAACCTCATCTATTCCATTGTGCCCGTTGTGGTGGGCGTCATCACCTCGGCTTCGGCGGCGTTCTCCTTCGCCAAGATCAAATGGATCGGACGCAACGTCGTGTTCATGTTCCTGCTCGCGGCGATCATGGTCCCCGGCCCCTCCATCATGACCACGCAGTACGTCATGTACGTCTCCTTCGGCTGGCTCGAGGGCGCGGGGCAACCCAACGCATGGATGACGCTGACCATCCCCGGCTTATTCGGCTCCATCATGACGGCGTTCTTCATCCGCCAGTTCCTGTTCGGGCTGCCCACTTCCATCATCGAAGCAGCCAAGATCGACGGCGCGGGGTACTTCCGCATCTTCTGCAGCTTTATCCTGCCGCTCGCCATGCCCGCCATCGTGGCGCAGGGGCTGCTGTCCTTCATGGGCTGCTGGAACAATTACATGGGCTCGTACATCTTCATCTCCAACACGTCGCTGTGGATCAACCTGCCGCACGCGATGACCATCGTCAACAACAAATACGGCTCCACCAATGCCGGTCCCGTTATGGCGTCAATGGTCATGTGCGTGCTCCCGGTCATCATCCTCTTCGCGGTGTTCCAGAAGATGATCATCGGATCGCTCATGCTCACGGGCTCCAAGGAGTAAAGGTTTATCAGGCGGACAACGGAGCCTCGTGCTCCGTTTCCGTTGTTTTTGGCAATTTTTTGCGCATTTCTATTGTCATCGGCGGGAAATTGCGCTATAATAGAGCCGATGCAAACTTCAAACAGGGGGAACTACCATGAAAAAGAGATGGCTTTGTCTTTCACTTGCGGCGGCGCTTACGCTCTCCGCGGCATTGCTCGGCGCCTGCGCGCCCAAGGATAACGGTCCAAACGACGATCCGGGCGGCGATCCCGGCAACGAGCCCGAACTTTCGGCATACGTCATGCCCACCTGGAACGGCAGGGACAATTCCGATACGCCCGACGAGACGGTCTCCGTGCACGACCCGTCCATCTTCCTCGATCCCGTGAGCGGCACCTACTATGCGTTCGGCACACATTACGCCGTTGCCTCCACCACCGACCTCATCAACTGGAAGCAGGAAGTTTCGGACAACGATTTTGCCTCGCTCTACGGCTCCGAGACGGCGATCAACTATTCCGCGTGGCCCAAGGCGCTGCAGGATACGCTTACGCTCGTGCAGCCCAATTCGAACAGCACCACGACGTGGGCGCCCGACGTCAACTACTACGACGGCACTTATTATATGTACTATTCGCTCACGCGTGATTTCGGTTCTTCCGCGTCGGCGATCGGCAGGGTGGAGGCAGACAACGTGCTCGGCCCCTATTCCAACAACCGGATCATCGTCGAGAGCGTCACGCAGAGCGGGCCCAACTGCATCGACCCCGAACTGTTCTACGATGTCGAGAGCGTCACGCAGAGCGGGCCCAACTGCATCGACCCCGAACTGTTCTACGATAAGGATGGAAAGCTCTGGATGGTGTACGGCTCCTCGTTCGGCGGACTGTACATCAAGGAGCTGTACAACGAGGGCGAGAACTGGGGTCTGCCCAAGGAAGAGGGCTTCGGCAAACGGCTCTGGTCGGGCTCCAACAACCAGGAAGGTCCCTTCATCTTCTATAACGAGGATACGGACTATTACTACATGATGGTCAGCTACGGCTCGCTCATGACGACGTACAACATGCGCGTGGCGCGCAGTGAAAACCCCGATGGGCCCTATGTGGACATCACGGGCGCCGATATGGCGACCGTAACGGGAGATTCCGGCGGCAACAAGATCGCGGGCAACTATATCATGGGCGAGGCGTTCGACGGCGCAGGCTACGCCGCCATCGGTCATAACTCCGTCATCGAAGCGGACGGCAAGTACTTCGTCATCGCGCATGCGCGCCGGCAGAGCGGCCTGGGCAACGACGTCACGGAAGGGCACAATCTGTATGCCTTCCAGCTCTATTTCAATGAGGACGGCTGGCCGGTGATGAATCCCAACCGCTATGCGGGCGAGGCGCTCGGCACGGGCATGACCGTCCAGAAACTTGCGGGCGAGTACGACGTCGTGCAGCATTCCACGGGAACGGTGCAGAACTTCGTGCAGTCGGTCGCGTACAACTTCAATGCGGACGGTACCATCACCGACGGGGACGGCGCCGCGGCGGGCAGCTGGTCGCTCACGGAAAACTGGTACGTCACCGTCACGCTGGGCGAGGTCACTTATAAGGGCGTTGCCACGCCGAGCTATACCATGTACGTCCGGTCGTACGACGATGACTACGCCACCTATTCGCGCTTCAGCCTGACGGCTGTCTCGGACACGGGCAGAAGCCTGTGGGCGGTGGGAACGTTTGCGGCGACCTGATTCGGAACAGGAAAGGGGGCGGGCGGTGAAAGCCCGCCCTTCATCGTCCCGCGGGGGACGTGGGGGAGTGTATGGCGCTCAAATATCCGAAAAATCCAAGATTCAACAAACTTCAGATGCGTTCGCCAGACTATGCCACCTGGCAGGAGGGCTGCGCGCACGATCCTTCGCTGCTCGAATGGGAGGGGCGTTTTTACGCCTATTCTACCGATACGTTCGGCGCGCCGGGCGGCTATCAGATCCGCGTGAGCGACGATCTTGTGCACTGGGAGTATGCCGGCACTGCGTTCGCGCTGGAAGGGGCGGCGCCCTTGTATAAGAAGGGCAAAGGCGGGGCGCAGCAGGGCGGGCTGCAGGCTGCGTTCGACTGGTGCGTGACCGACCAGCGCGAGGTGGGCTACGGCATCTGCACGCGCACGGACGGCACCATGTCCTTCTGGGCGCCCCACTGCGTGCGCGGTACGGACGGCAAGTTCTGGCTGTATTTCTGCCTGACGGGCTATTTTGGCGGCTCCCGCTCGTGCATCGGGCTTGCCAAGGCGGCGAGCCCGCTCGGCCCCTTCGTGTGCGAAGGGCTCATCGTGTGCTCGCCCGCGGGCTGGCGCACGCCCAACGCCATCGATCCGCAGGTCCTCTTTGCCGAGGGCAGGCTCTGGCTCGTATATGGCTCCTACGGTCTGGGGCTCTTTTTGCTGGAGCTCGATCCCGCCACGGGGCTGCGCAAGGATGGGCTCGCCTATGCCGATCTCACCTCCGGCAAGTGTACCTTCGGGGAATATTACGGCGTCAATCTTGCCTGCGGCTCGCTCGAGGGGGGCGTTCTGCACTTTGAAAAAGATGTTCCCGTCTGTGAAAACGGCAAATGGAGCAAACGGAGCTACTACTATCTCATGTGTTCCTTCGGCTCGCTCTCCTCGGCGTACAACATGCGCTGCGCGCGCAGCGAACGGCCCGAAGGTCCGTACACCGACGTCAACGGAAACCCCGTCGTCTGTTCCACCGATATCGGCACGGGAAACAAGATGCTCGGCTCCTTCCGCTGGGAGGGGGATCCTGTCGACTATTTCTGTCCCGGGCACAACGATATCTTCACCACGTCGCAGGGGGTGCGGCTCATTGCCTACCACTGCCGCACCAATTATTTCATCGAAAAGAAGCTCTCGCGTTCCAACAACTTCCACTATCTGTATCTTTCGCAGTATGACTTCAATTCGGAGGGCTGGCCGGTGATGAATCCCAACCGTTATGCGGGCGAGGAGATCCAGGATGTCACGGAGGACGAACTCCTCAACATCACCGCGGGCAAGTTCGAAGCGGTCGTGTTCCGGCAGGGGGTGGATACGCTCACGGCAAAGCGAGTCATCCTGCACAGGGACGGCACGATGGACGGCGCCTTCAGGGGCACCTGGAGGATGTACGGCGCGCGGTATATCGCCGTCGAAACGCAGGGAGACGTGTTTCTCGGCGTCGTGATGCCCGCCTGGATCGACCATCAGGGCGCGGCGGGCCTGAGCGTCACGGCAATGGGGCGGCGCAGCGGCATGGCGCTCATCATGAACAGTACCAACAAGATCTGAAAGATGCCCGGAGCGCAGCAGTCATAGCCGCGCTCCGGGCATTGTGTTGCGGACGGCGCGCCGTCGGCGGGCGTCCGGGGAAAAAGCGCCGCCGTGCAATTTGATATGCACCCCAAAAGTTGGACAGACTTTTGGAGGTGCATATTTTAATGTCAAGAGAAAAGAAGTTTAACACAAAGTACTCGCCAGAATTCAAGAT
>CAJFNH010000005.1 GCA_904394195.1 Candidatus Gallimonas caecicola | reverse complement strand
TTACACCACGCACGGGGGAACAGATATACCGCAATCCGGAAAATTTTTCTGACCCCTTTTTTATGGGGACGTGATATGAAAATTACTTGATTTATGACCCCTTTTCGGGTACAATACCAACAGGAGGTGAAGGAATATGACGGAAAAGATCAGGGTGAGCGTGCCGGAGGCGACGGCGCTGCTGCTGAAAAAGGACTGCGCGGACTTCAAAGTCGCCAAGGCGGACGGAACGCCCAACATGAACGCCTTTATCAATACGCTACTGATCTCTTTTTACGAGGAGTTCGCGGGCGCGGAGGAAAAAATGCACGACGAGATCCGCCGGGCCGTTGCGCATGTGCCGGAATACTACCGGGAGACCGCCTTTTTGAATATCGTAAAAGTGTTCACGCACAGGGCAGCGCTTTCGGACGGGAGCGCGCGCACCGTCATTTTGTCGTTCAAGCCCACCAGACAGACGGAAAAGGCGACCCTGTACATTGAAAAGATCTTACTGCAGAACGAATCCCTGTCCTCCTTCTACCGGCGGCTCTTTCTTGCCTACGCGCAAAAGACGAAAACCGAGCGCGAAAAGATCATCCATAAGGAGAACTACCTGCTTCTGCAAAAGGCAATAAAAAAGGGCGTGCGATCATGTATCGCCCTGCAGTCGGGGGACGTCATAAAGAACGCAAGCATACATACCGTCGGCGCCGCAAAGGACGAGTTGTTCAACTATGTGCTGATCTATAACGGCAGGCAGAACATGACGCTGCGGCTTGCCACCATCCGCTCGGTGTCCCTTCTGCCCGAAGCAAGCGAGATCCCCGCGGAGAACGCCGCGCTGTTCGACCGTCAGGCGGCGTGCGCCATTCAATACCCGATGTACAGTTCGGACCGCGAGCCCATCCGCGTGCAGTTGAGCGAGAAGGGAAAAAAGCTGTTCCAGAAGATCTATCTGTACCGCCCGACGCCCGTGCAGACCGAGGGAGACGTTTACACGTTCGACTGCTCGGCAAATCAGGCGCAGTACTATTTTGAACGCTTCGGCGACAGCGCCGTCATCCTGTCCCCCAAAAAGCTGGGCATCTTCATGCGCAACTACTATTACTTTGCCTACAAAAAGTACAAGGAGCGCTATCCGAGAAACTGAAAATACCCCGGCTCCGCACATTCCGGAGCCGGGGTATTCTGATGCGCAGACGTATAAGCGTCCGTTTACGTTCTGTCTGTTTTTTTCGCCTGCTCGTTCAGGCGATTTTCCCTGGCAGTCGCAAGCATGAGTTTGATGCGGTTTTCCTGGTTGACGCGCGTTGCCGAAGGGTCGTAGTCGACCGCCACGACGTTTACGTTCTCGTACAACTGTTTGAGGGCGCGCACCGCCCCCTTGCCCGCGATGTGATTGGGCAGACAGCCGAAGGGCTGCGCGCAGACGATGTTCTGCGTGCCCGTCTCGGTGAGCGCCGCCATCTCGGCGGGAATGAGCCAGCCCTCGCCCATCTTCACGCCCTGGTTGATGACCTTGTCTGCACACCTGCGCAGGTGTTCGAAGTCATGCAGCGGCTCATACCTTCCCTGCTTTTTCATGAGGGCGATCAGCTTTTTCTGTTTGCCGTACAGCCACTTATAGACGATGGCGAAGATCCACGCCGTCTTTCTGCCCTTGTGATAGAGCTTTGCGTCGTTGACGTTGTTGATGACGCAGTAGAGGATAAAGTCCATAAGAGCGGGCACCACGGGCTCGCACCCCTCGGACAGCAGGAAGTCCTCCAGATGGGAGTTGCCGAGCGGAGAATATTTGACGTAGATCTCGCCCACGATGCCCACCTTGATCTTTTCCTCGCCCGTCACGGCGACGGAAGAAAACGCGTCCAGCACATACGCCACGCACTTTCTGAACTTTTTGTAGTTGCCGTCGTCCAGCGCGCGCTTGAGCTTTTCCACGCACTGCACGCGCACGCGCGCCGCGCTCCCCTCCTCCTTTTCATACGGCTTGGTCTGGTTGAAGCAGGTCATGACCAGGTCGCCGTAGAAGATGGCGTAGGCAAGTTTTACAAAATCGCCCAGGGAGAGCTGCAGGCTGTTTCCCTTTTCCAGACCGGAGAAGTTGAGAGAGAGCACGGGCACCTTGGGAAATTCCGCCGCCATCGCCTTGCGGATGAGCGGGATATAGTTGCTCGCGCGGCAGCCGCCGCCCGACTGCGTGATGAGCACGGCGGTGTGCTCGGGGTCGTATTTGCCGCTCTTGAGTGCGTTGAGGTACTGCCCGATGACGCACAGCGCGGGGAAGCAGGTATCGTTGTGAACGTGTTTGAGCCCCTCGTCGATGACCTCGCGCCCCTCGTTGTGCAGCACCTCTACCTTGTAACCCGCCCTGCGCATGACGTGCACCAGAAGGTCGAAGTGCCAGGGGAGCATATCGGGGATGAGGATGGTGTGCGTCGCGCGCATTTCAGGCGTGAACACGGGATACGGACGGGTGAAATCTGCCGTAGGCTGTTGTAATTCTCGTTTCATGCCTTCCTCCCCTGTTCCTCGATGGCGGCGAGCAGCGAGCGCAGACGGATCCTGACCACGCCGAGGTTGTTGATCTCGTCGATCTTGATCTGCGTGTACAGCTTGCCGCGGCTCTCAAGAATGGAGCGCACCTCGTCCGTGGTGATGGCGTCGATGCCGCAGCCGAAGGACACGAGCTGCACGAGGTTGACGTTTTTGCAGCGGGAGACAAACTCCGCCGCGCGGTACAGCCGCGCATGGTACGTCCACTGGTTGAGAACGCTGACCTTGACCTGTTCCCCTTCCCCGAACACCGCGTCCTCGGAGAGCACCGCGATGCCCAGAGAGTTGAGCAGCTTGCCGATGCCGTGGTTGATCTCCGGGTCTGCGTGGTAGGGCCTGCCCGCCAGCACGATGACCTGCCGCCCTTCCCGCCCGGCATCCGCAAGGATCTTTCTTCCCCGTGCGACGACCTCGGCATGGTATTCCTCCAGCGCCTCCAGTCCCGCGCGGTATGCCCTGCGGATAAGCGAGGAGGAGAGCTTGTATTTTTTGAGGGCACGGTGAAGGGCGCGCACCGTGGTCGCCTCGTCGTTGGGGTCGATATAGGGCATGACGAAGTTGTCCTCCGTCAGCCGCTCGTTGTTCGCCTTCAAGAGCTCGGAATAATACGCCACGACGGGACAGTTGTAGTGATTGACGCTGTCGTACTCGTCCAGGTTATAGCTCTCGCAGGGATAGAAGATGAAGTCCACCCCCCTGTTGAGAAGGGACTCGATGTGCCCGTGCATGAGCTTGGCGGGATAGCACGCCGTATCGGACGCGACGGTGTGCTGCCCCAAAAAGTACAGCTCGCGCGAACTGCGGTCGGAAAGGGCCACCTGAAAGCCGCACGTCTCGAAGAATCTGGTCCAAAAAGGGAGCTGCTCGAACATGACGAGCTGCACGGGAAGTCCCACCGTGGCGCGTGCACCGGGCACGTTTTCCCGGGGCAGGGAGTACAGCTTTTCATACTTGAACTGATACAGATCGGGCAAATTCTTGGAAACGGGCAGCCCGGCGCCACGCTCGCACTTGTTGCCCGAGATGAACCTGCGCCCGTCGGCGAAGGTGAGGATGTTGACGTTGCACTTAGAGGTGCACCCCTTGCAGGTGACCGAGCGCGAAGCGTAAGAGAAGGCGCGCAGCTCGGGCTCGGTGACGAGGGAGGAGATGAGCTTTTCCTCCGGCGTATTCTCCATCGCATACAGCGCCGCGCCGAACGCCCCCATCAGCCCCGCGATGGCGGGACGGACCACCTCTTTGCCCGTCTCCTTTTCGAAGGAGCGCAGCACGGCGTCGTTGAGGAACGTGCCCCCCTGCACGACGATGTGCTGCCCGAGCTCGTCGGGCGTGCGGGCGCGGATGACCTTATAGATGGCGTTCTTTACGATGGAGGAGGAGAGGCCCGCCGAGATATCCTCGACGCTCGCGCCCTCCTTCTGCGCCTGCTTGACCGAACTGTTCATGAATACCGTGCAGCGCGAGCCCAGCTCCACGGGGTGCTTTGCAAACAGGCCGAGGCGGGAAAATTCCTCGATCTCCATGCCCATCGCCTTGGCAAACGTCTGAATGAAGGAGCCGCAGCCAGAAGAACATGCCTCGTTGAGCATGATGGAGTCGATGGCGCGGTTTTTCACCTTGAAGCACTTGATGTCCTGCCCGCCGATATCGATGATGAAGTCGACGTCCGGGTTGAAGTGCAGCGCCGCCTTGAAGTGCGCCATCGTTTCGACCACACCGAAGTCCACCTTGAGCGCGGCGCGCATCATATCCTCGCCGTAGCCCGTGACGCAGGCGCCGCGGATGACGATGCGCCCGCCGATGAGCGAATAGATCTCGCGCAGCCTGTCCGCCACGATATCGAGCGGCTGCCCGTTGTTGGACTGATAGTGCGAATACAGGATGCGGCAATCGGGCGTGATGAGCATGAGTTTGGTGGTCGTCGAGCCCGAGTCGATGCCCAGATAGGCGTCGCCGCTGTAAGTATGGATATCGGCGAAGCGCAGGTCGCTGCGCATGTGGCGGGCGATGAAGGCGTCGTACTCCGCGCGGTCGGCAAAGAGGGGCTCCCCCACCGTGATGTTTTCGCCGTCCGGCACCACCGCAAGGCGCGCGCGCAGTTCCTCGAGCAACTCCTCCCGCTCCTGCGCGGCATAGATCGCCGCGCCGATGGACATGAAACAGGGCGCCGTCTCGGGAAATACGGCGTGCTCGTCGTCGAGCGCGAGCGTTTTTTGGAACGCCCTGCGCAGCCCCTTGAGGAAGTAGAGCGGTCCGCCCAGAAAGAGCACTTTCCCCTTGATGCGCCGCCCCTGGGCAAGGCCGGAGACCGTCTGATCGACGACTGCCTGGAAGATGGAGGCGGAGATATCCGCCTTGCTCGCGCCCTGATTGAGAAGGGGCTGGATATCCGATTTTGCAAACACGCCGCAGCGCGAGGCGATGGGATACACGCGCTCCGCCTGCAGCGCAAGGGCGTCCATCTCCTCCACCGTGATATCGAGCAGCGTTGCCATCTGGTCGATGAACGCGCCCGTTCCGCCCGCGCAGCTGCCGTTCATGCGCTGCTCCGTCCCCCCGGTGACGAAGATGATCTTGGCGTCCTCGCCGCCCAGTTCCACCGCAACGTCCGTATCGGGATACAGCCTGCGGATGGCGCCGTACGCCGCCTGCACCTCCTGCACGAAGGGGATCTTGCCGCGCTGCGCGATGCCCAGCCCCGCCGAGCCCGTGATGCAGGCATGGAAGGCGGAGCCAAAGGAGCTTACCTTTTCCAGCTCGGCGAGCACGCACTCGCGCACCCGCGAATAATGGCGCACATAGGACGAATACAGGACGGCGCCTGCTTCGTCGAGAACGCATACTTTTACCGTCGTGGATCCGACGTCTATCCCAAGATATCTCGCCATAGTGTTTCCCTGTTGTTGCATTATTATAACACAATCGTCAGAACTTGACAAGCAACGCCATTGTGAAAATACAGGGAAACTTTTACAGGGCACAAAATGAGGAGCGCGCCCGCAGGCGCGCCCCTCTTCTCATTCCGTTATTTTTGTTCCGGCTCTGCACACGTTCGCGGCGCTCCGCCTTCCGCCAGCCGCTGCGCGGTGCGCCGCAGCGCCGCGTATGCTTCGGCAGGGTCGGAGACGGCAAGCACCGTCTCCTCCATCGGGCACAGCCCCGTGCCCGCACGGTTGATGATGCGCGGCGTGAGTTCGCCGTAACATACGCGCACGCCGTGTCCGCGCAAGACGGCGAGCCCGCTCTCGGAGAGCACGCCGGCGTACACCTCGCGCATCCCCATGAGCACATACAGGAGCGCGGCAGCTTTGCCCACGATCCTGTCCGCCGCGGCGCCGCCCGCGACGTCCTCGCCCTGCGCGATCCAGTCCAGCAGCGGCCGGATGCCGCGCTGCGTGCCTGTGAGCACTTTGTCGCCGCAGCGCACGATGCAGGTGAGCCCTTCCGCCTCCAGCCGTGCGCGCAATGCAGGCAGCATGTCCGCGCCTGCAGCTCTTTCCTCGGACATGGTCCCCTCCTTTACCGCCCGAACACTTCGCGGGCGGCGCGCATGTTCTGAATGATCTTCACGCCGAACGGGCAGCGCTTTTCGCATGCGCCGCAGGCGATGCAGTCCCCCGCCTTGGCGGGCAGCGCGGCGTAGTGCTCGCGCACCGTCTCGGGCAGGGTGCCCTGCGCCCGTGCAAGGTTGAGGAACTTGGTGACGGCCGCCACGTCGATATGTCTGGGGCAGGGCGCGCAATGTCCGCAGTACATGCAGTGTCCTTCCCAACTCATCTTGCGCAGAGAGGCGAACACGGGCGCGTAGTCGCGCGCCTCGGGCGAGGCGCTCTCATAGGCGAGCGCCTGCAAGAGCTCCTCTTTGGAATGAGCGCCGACCATGACGGAGGCGACCGCGGGGCGGGTGAGCGCGTAGTGGATGCACTGCGCAGGCGTCATCGCCCTGCCCGCAGGAGAGCGGTCGGTGAGCAGATCGCCGCCGCCGTACACCTTCATGACGGTGATGCCCACCCCCATGCGCTGGCAGGTCTCATACAACTCCTCACGCACGGGGTCCAGGTTGAAGAGCGGTTTTTCGTAGCTCGCGTCCTCGAATAATTTGTTCACGTCCTCGTCGCCGGGGAGCAGGTCGTAACAGGGATTGACGGAGAACATGAGCACTTCGATGGCTCCGCTTTTCACCGCCTCGAGCGCGACGTGCGGATTGTGGCTGCTCATGCCGATGTGTCCGATGGCGCCGCGTTCCTTGAGCTTGCGGGCATAGTCGAGGATGCCGCCCTCACAGACCTTTTTCCAGACGGCGGCAGAGTCGACATAGTGGATCATGCCGATGTCCACATAGTCGGTACCCAGATGTTTGAGCATCCCCTCGAAGGAGGGAACGACCTCGCGCATGTCGCGCGTCGCCTTGTACTGCCCGTCCTGCCAGACGGTGCAAAGGTGCGCCTGATAGATGAAGGCGCTACGGCGGCTGCCCACCGCCCTGCCTACGCGCCTGTGCATGTCGGGGTCGGGACTGTATAAGTCCATGCAGTTGACGCCCTGCTCCAGCGCCAGCGCGAACATGTCCTGCGTGAAGGCGTCGTCCTTTTCCAGAAAACCCTCGCAGCCCAGGCCGATCTCGCTGACTTTCAGCCCCGTTGCGCCCAGTTCTTTGTATGTCATATCACTTCTTCTCGCGCACCAGAAGCGCCCTGACGCCCATCACCAGGAAGGGCACGACGACCGCCTGCGCGACCATGCCCAACAGCCCTGTCTGAATCTGCGACCACACGGCGGCGGCAGTGAGCGGCGAGACCGCCTGGAAGACGGCGGCAAGCGCAAGGAAGGTGAGCCTGCCCGCCACCTGCGCCAGGAGCACGGCGGGGAACGCCATCCAGCCGTTGCGCACGATCTTATTCGAGAAGAGCCCGGACACCGCCGCGAACACGGCGAGTTCCGCCATCATGTAGGGCAGGCGGGCGGCGGCGGGCATGGGATCGCCCGCGAGCGCCGTGATGGCAAAGCTGACGACGGGCGAAAGAACGCCCACGCCCAGCCCCCACTGCCAGCCCAGAAGGCAGCCGCCCAGCAGAACGGGCAGATACATGGGCAGCCACTGTACGCCGCCCTGCGCCCCTGCCGCAAGGTGCACGAGCTGCGGAAGGAGCACTGCAAGCGCCACGACCGCAAGAGATACGAGCATCTTCACCGTGACCTTCACGCGAAGGGTCGCATTTCTTCTGACCAAAACCGATTCTATCATATCGTCCTCCAAAAAATGTTTTTACTACTCTCTTTGCAGCCTGTCCGTAAAATCGCGCATCATGTCGGGGATCTTGATCTGCTGCGGGCAGACGCGCTCGCAGCTGCCGCAACCGATGCACGCAGAGGGCCACCTTTCCTTGGGCAGCGCGGAGAGCGCCATGGGCGCGATAAAGCCGCCGCCCGTGAAACGATGCTCGTTGTAGAGCTTGATGAGCTCGGGGATGTCCAGATGCCTGGGACAATGGCTCGTGCAATAGCGGCAAGCCGTGCAGGGCAGCGCCTCGCGCTTGTACATGCCCGCACCCACGGCGAGCAGCGCCTCGCGCTCGCCTTCGGTGAGCGGCTTATCCTGCGAGAAGGTGGCGATATTCGCCTTGACCTGCTCCAGATTTGACATGCCGGAGAGGATCATCTTCACCTCGGGAATGCTCATCACAAAGCGGAACGCCCAGGCGGGGATGGGCTCGTCGGGACGCAGCGCCTTGAGCCTTGCCTCGTTCTCCGGCGAAAGCGTGGCGAGCTTCCCGCCGCGCAGCGGCTCCATCACCCACACGGGGATGCCCCATTCGCGCAGCAGCTCCACCTTCTTGTTCGCGCTCTGGAACTCCCAGTCCACATAGTTGATCTGCAGCTGGCAGAACTCGATATCCTTCCCGTACCTTTCCAGAAAGCGGCGGACGACCTCGTAGCTGCCGTGCGCCGAGAAGCCGAGGTGGCGGATGCGCCCCGCGCGCTTCTGCGCGATGAGGTAGGAGTAGGTGCCGTACTTTTCATCATCGAGATAGGCGTCGATGTTCATCTCGCACACGTTGTGGAAGAGGTAGAAGTCGAAATAGTCCACGCCGCACTTTTTGAGCTGCGCCTCGAAGATCTCCTCCGCCTTGCCCATATTGGCAAGGTCGTACCCGGGAAACTTGGTCGCAAGATACAGCTTTTCGCGCGGATATGCCGAGAGGATACGCCCGACGGCGGGCTCCGACGCGCTGTCGTGATACCCCCACGCGGTGTCAAAATAGTTGACGCCGTGCGTGATGGCGTAGTCGAACATTTCCGCCGCCGCGCGCTCGTCCACCTTGCCGTAGTCGCCCCCGATCACGGGCAGCCGCATGGTGCCGAAGCCGAGTGCCGACAGCTTTTCTCCCTGAAAATCCCTGTAGATCATAAAAACAACCTCCTTTTTTCTTCTTATCCGTTCTCCAAAGCAAATGTGACCTGTACCGCGCCGTCCCCTGCCGCCGCAGCAAGGCCGGACGCATCATCCAGCCGCCCGATGCGGGTGTAGGAATAACTTGTGGAAAAACTTTCATAAAAGAGCACGACGCAACTGCTGCCGTACAGCATGATATCGCCCGCCGCAATGCTGCCCACACGCTGCGCCGCCGCGGGCAGCGCGGAGTCCAGATAGCAGTACTTTTCGTTGCCGTTGAGTTCTTCCATCTCCAGCGTTACGGGTAGTCTTGCCGCAAACGCGCGCGCCGTTTCGTTGTCGGCAAGCGTGGCGGAAAACGCCCTTCCGCCCATCTCCAATATAATTTTCACTCCCGCCTCCGGGGAGGGCTGTTCCTCCCCCTCTTTCCGCCCGCCCGCACATCCTGCGAACAGGGCAAAGAGCAGGGCGCACAGCAGCGCCGCCGCCCGCTTCAAAGCAGCGTTTCCCTGCGCGTGCCGTCGAGCTGTCTGTATCTATTATAAAATATCGGGCAAATTCTGTCAAATGCTTATGTTGCATGGAAAATAATAGAAAAAAGCTATCGTTCCGAACGGGTTTCACAACAGACCGGGGAGGGCTGCTGTACGCGGCCCTCCCCGGTCTGTTCAAATCTTATTTTCCCCTTTCCGGCACCGCCTTCGAACGATCTGCTCCCGCAAACCCGGGTAGTGCACATCGATCGCAGAAAACTGCTCTTTCTGCAGTTTTTCTTTCAGCAGTATTTCCGCTGCATCAGCTGCTCCCACTCCTCTTCCTCCAACAGTTCTTCCGCTTTCATGACCTTCTCCTTCTATGTAAAAGATTGTAACATTTTAGGTTTGCTGTTACATTTTGCCTGGACCATATTATATCATATCCATGTTGTAACAGTCTACCTATATTGCACTGTTTTTGTAAAAAATATGGCTATTTCCGAAAAATTTCGTGCGCGGCTCTCCGATCTTACCGCCGATGCCGTGCTCGAAAGGCAAATGAAAAAGTCCGAGCTCCCAAAACAGATGGGCATTGACTACTCCTCCTTCGTCAATGCGCTCGGATACGGGATCGTTCCGACGCCGCGCATCGCCATGCGGATCGCCGATTATTTCGGCTGTTCCCTCTCATATCTTCTGGGGGAAAGCGACGACGAATATTTTTCTGCTTCAAAACAGAGTGCAACGTTTTCCCTACGCATCCGGTCCCTTTGCGAAGAAAAGCAAGTGAGCCCCGCACAGGTCTGCAAAGACTGTAACATTTACAGAGGCTATCTTGCGCGATGGCTCAAAAATGACTATATCCCGTCATGGGAATACCTGGAGCTGCTTGCCGATTATTTCGGCGTTTCAACTGATTATTTGCTCGGAAGAACGGACGACAAAACATAAACCCCCCGGCGATGCCGAGGGGTTTTCTTGTGCAAAGAACGCAATCCTTACTTCCGGCTGTTTCCTGAAATCAGTATTGAGATTCTATCTGTCCTCACGGAAATAGGAGAGCCCCAGACTTGCAGGCGGTTGCATTTCGCGCCTGCCGAGGATGCTTGTAACGATGAGCACGAGGATGGTCACGATATACGGGATCAGGTTGAGCAGCTGGATCTGTTCGAAGGAGATGCCCGTGATGCGCGAAGAGAGAATGTAGAGGATGCCGAACACGATAGAGCCGACGATGGCGAGCGCGGGTTTCCAGAGCGTGAAGATGACGAGCGCGATGGACAGCCAGCCGATGCCCTGGATAGTCTGATCGACGGTGGAGCCGACGATGCCGTTCATATACCCCATGACGTAACACAGCCCGCCCAGGCCGGCGATCGCCGCGCCCGCAACGATGAAGGTGTACTTATAACCCGTCACGTTGATGCCCACCGCGTCCGCCGTAGCGGGATTTTCACCCACGGCGCGCAGGTTGAGCCCCGCCTTTGTGTAGCGCAGCACGACGGCGGCAATGACGGCGATGACGATGGCAAGATAGGCTAGCACCCCCTGCCGCAGGAAGATCGTGCCGAACCAGCCCAGATTTTCCGTGCCCGGAATGTGCGCATTGAAGAAGTTGAGTCCCGCATAGGAGAGCGCGGTGCTCACCCCCTCCGTCAGCACCACATTGTTGAGAAAGAAGGAAGTGAAGCCCACGCCGAAGATGGTGCAGGCAAGCCCCGTCACGTTCTGGTTGGAGCGCAACGAAACGGTGAGGAAGCCGTAGACGGCGCCCAGCGCGCCCGCAAAGATCATCGCAAACAGGATGCCCATGATGACGACGAGCACGCCGTTGGGGGATTCCCCCATGGCGACCAGCTTCACGCCGAAGCAGCCGCCCGCCGCCCCCATGCACATGATGCCGGGGATGCCCAGATTGAGGTGCCCCGATTTTTCCGTCAAAATCTCCCCCACGCAGCCGAACAGGAAGATGACGCCAAACGAGATGGCATTGGCAAAAAAGACATCCATTTCAGTTCTCCTCCTCTTTGCTGCGTCTGCGCTTTTTTACGGCTTCCGCAGGACTTGGCTCCGCCCCGATCGGTGCAGGCGCACACACCGTCCCGCCTTCAACGGGCGTGGAAAGCGCGTCCGCCGCCCGGCCTGTCCCCTCCTCGGGCGGCGCTTCAGACAGCGGCGGCCCGGAGGACGGCTGTTCTGCTTCGTCTTCCGCCGTCATGGAAAAGCGCGGCGCTTCCCGCCCGTGACGGCCGCGGAAGTTGAAGTGCACCTTGTAGACGATGAAAAACTCACAGCCGATGAAGAAGAAGTAGATGAGCCCGATGACGATATCGGAGAGCGCCTCGCTGGTAAAGCCGAAATCGGTGCACACCTGCGCCATGCCGCGCGAGAGGAAATTGATGAAGAGCGACACGCCCGCCATGATGAGCGGGTTGAACTTGCCCAGCCAGGCGACCATGATGCCCGTAAAACCCATGTTCCCGTCCATCGACGTACTGACCATATGGTTGACGGAACCCACCAGCAAAAATCCCACCAGCCCGCACAGCGCACCCGACAAAACAAGGGTGCGGATGATGACCTTCTTTACGTTGATGCCCGCATACCGGGCAGAATTTTTGCTCTCGCCCACGAGCGACACCTCGTATCCGTGCTTGGTAAAGCGCAGATAGCAATAGATGAATGCGGTGACGATGACGGCGGCAAGGATGACGGGAAGGCTCCTGCCCGCCTGTCCCGAGCCGAACGTGGGAAGGTTGGCGTCCGTGAGCGGGGGCATTGCGCCCGTCCCGTTGGGATACCATACCGCGATGAAGTATGCCACCAGATACATGGCGATATAGTTCATCATCAGCGTGAAGAGCGATTCGTTGGTGTTGAAAAACGCCTTGAAAATGGCGGGGATGACCGCCCAGATGGCGCCCGCCGCCACGCTGACAACGAACATCAGCAGCCCGACCGCGCCGTCCGACCACTTGCCGCCCAGATAGTACATGCACATGGCGCAGGCAAGGCAGCCCATGAGCACCTGACCGTTGCCGCCCAGGTTCCAGAACTTCAACTTGAACGCCACGACGAGCGCAAGCGCCACGCAAAGAAGCAGCGCCGTATTCTGCAAAAACAGCCAGAAGCGCCGCTCGGTGCCGAACGCGCCCGAGAACAGTGAAGCAAAATAGTCGAAAAACCCACGCCCGCGCGGCGATGACGCCGAAATGAAGATGGCGCTGATGATGAGCGCGATGAGCACGGCACCCACGCGGATGCAAAGGCCCTTCCACCAGGGCATGGGCTCGCGTTTTGTGATATGGATAAACGGCTCTTTTACTCGCTCCATGCCTGATCCTCCCCGATCCTGGAATCTTTGGCGACGCCCATCTGCTTGCCCTTTTCCTCGGCAAGGTCGAGGGCGCCCGCCATCATGAGCCCGAGCTGTTCCTTGCTGGTCCTGTCCGCATGCACGACGCCCATCATCCTGCCGTGGCAGAGCACCATGATCTTATCGCACAGGGCGAGCATGACGTCCAGGTCCTCGCCGATGAACAGGATACCCGTGCCCGCCTTCTTCTGACGGTTGAGGATGTCATAGATGAGGTAGGACGAGTTGATGTCCAGCCCACGCACGGGATACGCCGTGATGAGCACGTTGGGCTCGGTGAGCATCTCGCGGCCGAGCAACACCTTCTGCACGTTGCCGCCCGAAAGCCTTCTTACGGGCGTCTCGGCAGAGGGCGTCACGACGTCGAGCTCCTCGATCACGCGCTGCGCCTCGGCGCGCGCCTTCCTGCGGTCGACGAAGGGATCGTGCCTGTCCACAAAGGCGCCCACGCGGTTGAGCGCGTGCTTGCTGCGGCGGACAAAGGCGCTCTCCCCTTTTCTGTCCGGGATGGGCCGGATACCGAAGCGGGTATCCTGGTAATTTTTGAGCATCATGTTGTCCGTGACGGACATGGAGGGCGCAAGGCCCATGCCCAGCCTGTCCTCCGGGATAAAGCTCATGGAAATACCCTTGTCGTAGATGGCCTTGGGCGAGAGACCCACGATGGACTCGCCCTCGTGAAAGATGCCGCCCGCCTCCACCTTGCGAAGGCCCGCGATCGCCTCGCACAGCTCGCGCTGGCCGCAGCCTGCGATGCCCGCAACGCCCAGGATCTCACCGCCGCGGATGAAGAAGCTCAAGTCCTCGATGGCGAGGCTGCCCACATCGTTCTTGATGTTCAGGTTGCGGATCTCCAGGAGCGGCCTGTCGAATTCGGTCACGGGGCGCTCGATGTTCAGCTCCACCTTCTGCCCCACCATCATCTCGGTGAGCGCCTGTTCGCTGGTCGACGCCGTGTCCACGCAGCCGATATATTCACCCTTGCGAAGCACCGCCACGCGGTCGGAGATGGCCATGACCTCGTGCAGCTTGTGCGTGATGATGATGATGGATTTCCCGTCCGCCTTCATCGCCCGCATGACGGCAAACAGCTTTTCCGTCTCCTGCGGGGTGAGCACGGCGGTGGGCTCGTCCAGGATGAGGATATCCGCGCCGCGGTAGAGCACCTTGACGATCTCCACCGTCTGTTTTTCGGAGACGGACATATCGTATATCTTCTTGGCGGGGTCGAGTTCGAAGCCGTACTTTTCGGCGATCGAACGGACCTGCCCGTTGATGCGCCGCACGCCGTAGCGGCCGCCGCCCGGTCCCAGCACGATGTTCTGCGCAGCCGTGAAGATATCGATGAGTTTGAAATGCTGATGCACCATGCCGATCTTCAGGCGAAACGCATCCTGCGGGGAGGAGATGACCGCCTCCTGCCCGTTCACGAAGATCTGCCCCTCGTCGGGGTAATAGATGCCCGAGATCATATTCATCAGCGTGGTCTTTCCGCTGCCGTTCTCACCGAGCAGGGCAAGGATCTCCCCCTTATGCAAGGTGAGGGAGATATCCCTGTTCGCCGCAACGGAACCGAAATACTTGCTGATATGCTTTAATTCCAGAGTGACGTTTTCGTCCACTTCGGCACCTCGCCAGAAAATTCCCGAAAAGAACAAGCGGCGGAGAGAGTATCTTCGCCGGCTTGCAGGTTGTTGGAGTTTTGATCAGAACGCGGCGTTGAGCAGCGTGATGCCGTCGATCTGAACGTCAAAGTAGGGCGCAGAGCGATACTCGGATTCATGGAAATATCCATCCGCGACCGCCTGCGTATCCGCCGTGTAGGCAGCGTCCGTATTGACGTCCGCCATATAACCGGTCAGACGCCCGTTTTCGTCCACGGTGGCGTTCACATTCTTGGTGTTGTCCCCTTCCGTTACCACCGTCACGGTGAAGGTGGAGGTGTCGAACACATGCAGATCGCCGCTGATGAGGTCTGCCATGACCTCGTCGATCTTTGCCTGCGTGCCCTCGGCAGCCGCCGCCCCCAGCTCGGTCAGAACGACGGAGTTATTCTCGATCGTGCCCGTCCAGTCGGTGGCGATCTCTTCCCCGTTCGTCACACAGTCGATCATGTACTCGAAGTAAGGCACCCAGTTGATGCGCGAGGAGACGATGAACGTGTTGGGGCAGGAAGCCGCCGTGCTGCCGTTGTAGGAGACGTTGGGAACGCGCGCCGACTCACAGGCAGAGGGAGCACCCATGGAGTCCGCGTGCTGCGAGATGAGCGCCGCGCCGTTGGTGATGAGCGTGTTTGCGCCGTCGCGCTCCTTCTGCTCGTCGTACCACGAGCCCGTGAAGGTGACCTCCATCGAGACGCTGACATCCGTTTCCGCCTCCACGACGGACTTTGCGCCCAGGAAGAAAGAGGTGTAACCGGAGATGACTTCCGCATAGGTATAAGCGCCGACGTAACCCATCTTGATGTTGCCTTCAGAGTCAAGCTTATTTCCGGTAATCTGGCCCGCCTCGTACATTTCCACCAGCTTCATGCCGGCGGCAACGCCTGCAAGATATCTGCCCTGATAGATGTGCGAGAATGCGTTGTGGAAGTTGGAGACGTTCTCGGTATGCGCCATCGTACCCGTCGCGTGGCAGAACTGTACATCGGGGAATTCGCGCGCGGCCTGCAGAATATAGGACTCATGGCCGAAGGAGTCGGCAAAGATGACGTCGCAGCCCTGGTCGACCAGGTCGGCGGCGGCGTCGTAGCACGCGTTCTCCTCCGGGATGCCCGTGCGGATGATCAGATTTTCCTCCGGGATGCCCTTGTTCGCGCATGCCTCGCGGATGGCGTCAAGGAAGTTCTTGTCATACGTCGAGTTGTCGTCGTGCAGGGCGATAAACCCGACCTTGATCGCGTCGCCGTTGCCGTTGCCGGTGCAGCCGGCGAACACACCCATCCCCGCAGCCGCAACGGTCGCCGCAAGACCCAAAGCCAACAGTTTCTTCATAGTATTTCTCCTTTCCCGATATGATTTATCGGCTTTTTCCAAACAAAAAACCGCGCCCCGTCATTGTGCGCGGAATACGACGCTCTCATCCGTCATCGCGTCCACGATGGCGAGAGAGTCCACCCGGACCCCCTCGGCACGAAGCTTGTCCCCCGCGCCCTGAAAGCCCTTTTCAATGGCGATGGCGCAGCCTGCAAGGCGCGCGCCCGCATTCTCGAGAATGTGCATGAGCCCGCGCACGGCGTTGCCGTTAGCAAGAAAATCGTCCACGATGAGGACGTTGTCCTCCTGCCCGATATAATCCTTTGCGACCGCGATCTCGTACGTCTCCCTGTGGGTGTAGGAGTACACGGACGCCGTATATACTTCCCTGGGCATGTTGGCGCTTCTGTGCTTTTTGGCGAACACGCAGGGCACATGCAGAGCAATGCCCGCGGCAACCGCAATGGCAATGCCCGAAGATTCCACGGTCAGAACGCGCGTGATCGGCTCGCCTGCGTACAGACGCGCGATCTCTTTTCCGATCTGCATGACAAAATCGGAGTCGATCTGCTGATTGAGGAAGCTGCCCACCTTGAGCACATTCCCGGGCAGGACGGTCCCTTCCGAAAGAATCTTTTCTTCAAGCGCCTTCATTCGTGTCCTTTGCGCGCCCTTCCGCAGAAAGCTCTTTTCCCTCTGCCCCGGCAGAGGGAAAGCGGCGCGCCGCTTTCTTTCCATCTTCTGACGCAAAGCGCATCCCGCGCCCGCGAATGAAAAAGTATGATATCACTATATCACAATCGGAAAATTAAGTCAAACGAATTGCCCGAACTTGTAAATTTTCTTTTACAAAATCCATCTATCCAAAATACTTATATCCCCCGCACCGTCAGAACAGGGCGACGGCCTCGTCGGCAAGTTCGTGCACGTTCCCGGCGCGGCTGCCCCTGCCGATCGCCTTGAAGTGCCACTCCTGCCCGCGGCGCTGCGCCACGCCGATGATGAGCGCCGTGTCGTTCTTCAGATTGTCGAGCACCTTGTATTCGATGAGCGCCCTGTGCGAGACGGGATCGTACAGACGGATATACATATTTTTGACATTTCCGAGCGTCTGACGGCGCTCCTTACATTCGAAGATATTGAGCACAAAGATGAGGCGGTCGCGGTTGGCGGGCACCTTGTCGAGAAAGACGGAGATGTTCTCGTCGTCATCGTTGCCGCCCTCATCCTCTCCCGTCAGATTGTCGCCATGGTGCACGACGCAACCGGACGAATGTTTGAGTTGGCTGAAATAGACGATCTCCCGTCCTCCGTTCCCCGCGACGATGACGGAGCTGTCCACATCCATATCGCGTCCGATGCGCACGGGGTCCCACCCCACGCCGACGAAGATCTCAGTAATCGGACGGTCGTTGAAGCGGATCCTGACCTCCTGCCCCTGCTCCAGGCGGATGACGTCGCCGTCGCGATAGCCGGCGGACGCAGCGGGCGCGGAATAATCGACGCTCAACTGCCTGCAATAGACGCACTGGAAATGATAGCTCCTGTCCCGCGCACAGTCGTAGCGCCCGGGCGCGCACTTACAGCCGCCCACCTCTCTGTTGCCGCACTTCACGCAGGGGCGAAGATTTTCGTTGGTGACAAAACGGGGCTGCCTGACCTCGGAGGTCATCAGCGCCGCCTGTTTCCCGTCGATCTCCAGAAAATTGACCGCCTTCCATGTGCCGCCGATCTGCGCGAGCTCGAGCGCAAAGTGTCTGCCCGTCTTTTTGCATACCGCCTTGAGAAATTTCGTATTCTTCATGCTCCTCTCCCCGATCTTTTGTGTTCATCCCGCCGCGGTCAGGAAAGATACCGCCTGTCGACGCCCTTTGCAAGGTAAGCCGCCCTGTTGCGCGCGATCTGCAGTTTCGCCTCCTGCAGGATATTTTTCCCGCCCGTGCAGACCATATCCGTCCGGCGCGTCCAGATCCTGTCCTTTGCAAGTTGGGCGTCGGTGAGCCCGAAATACTCGTCGCTCTTTGCCGCGCCCATGCCCGAATCCCACGTCACGTCCACATGGTATTTGCTCCTGCCGTCCGGGCTGACGATATTCCACGCATGGTGTTCGGCAGAGCCGCGGATCTTGCCGCAGATGACCTCGCAGAAGATGCCCTGGCTGCCCAACAGCCGCTTGTACGCCTCCGCATATCCCTGGCAGACGCACCTGCCGTTGATGAGCGCGCCGTATGCGCTCTGCATATAGCTGCGCTCCAGCTGGTTCGGCTCCTCCTTCTTCCAGTACTCCACCGTGCGCGCAAGGAAGTTGTGCGCGATGTACGCCTTGGTCTCCGGCTTCATGTCGGCCGTAAACAGAACGGGAGCGAGCGCCGCGACCTTCTGCCGCACGGCGTTCTCCATCATGTTCAGCTTGACCCTGCCGATCCGGTAACGGAAGAGAAAAACAACCACTTTGAAGCGCTCGCTCAATCCGCTCTGCGTGCGGCACTCGAGTTGCACCAGATTGGAATAAAAGGCGCTGTACATCATCATGAAATCGTTGTAGACGCGGTCGGTATTCAGATGAGCAGGCACGATGACCGCCTGCTCCATCCGGATCTTGCCGACGGCGGCGTGCAGGAGATCTTCCACCTCATCCGCCGTCTCCGCCGTCAGGATCTCCGAAGGCGGCGTTTCCGTATTGCAGTAGGTCACGCAAAACTCTCCGCCCGACAGCGTTCCCGAAAAACGGTACCCGGAGATATAGTACAGCAGCTTCGGCTCGCTCTCCAGCGCCTGCACAAAGAGTGCCTGCGCGTGCGGGCCCGGCACATGGACGGACGAGCTGAAACGCTTCAGCTCCCGCACGACCGATCTTATCGTCTGTTCTGTTCCAAACATGGCAGCGTCAGCTCAAAAGCCCCTCCCACGCCAGGCAGATGCGCCCTTCGATGAGCACGAACGCATTGCCGCCTCCGTTGTAGGGCGAAATGATCGCGCCCTCCTCATCCAGACGTACGGCCGCATTCAGGATGTCCAATGCGCGCTCGCCTTCGGCGCTCACGCGGGTGACCCCGTAGTTGTTGCCGCCGCTGCGGTCGTCGGCGTAGCGGCCGACGCCCCAGAGCGCCTGGCTCCCTTCCTGCTTCAGCCAGACGCAACCGGAAGGATAGAAACCATGCACCGCGGTATCCCGCGTATAGCCGATGATCCCGCCCAACGTCTGTTTGTTCTGATGATCGCTCACCACGGCGCCCGCATTGAAGCAGTGCGAGGCGAGCGTGCGCCCGTGACTGATGATGCCGCCCGCCGCAGTGTTGTTGCTGTTCGCGCCCGTGGCTTTGACCGTTCCGCGGTTATAACAGCCAAAGACCTGCTGTCCGTCGTTCGCCGCCGAGCCGAGGATGCCCCCGGCGTAGGCGTCGTCCGCCACCGTCTCGAGAGCGGCAAAGTTGGCGCAGCAGGCGATCTCGCCCGTGCGCGCGTTTTCGGTGCCGCTCGCCCCGGCGATGCCGCCCGTGAAGGCAACGGAGGTGCTGCTCAAACGGATGCTGCCCGACGTGCGGCAGTTGAGGATGGTGCCGTCGTTGATGGCGGCTATGCCGCCCGCATAGGCGTAATACTGCGCATCCGTCGGATAGAAGTCCACGTCGATGGAGACCTCGACGAGCAGGTTGCGCACGGTGCCGAGGCTCCCGATCCAGCTGAACAGCCCGCTGTAGCGGCGCGAGCCCGTGACGGAATAGGTGACGGTGTGATAATTTCCGTCGAACGTGCCGTTGAACGCCTTGCGGTATTGCTGCAGCTCCATGCCGCCCAACCCGCCGAAGGGAACGAACCCTTCCGGCATCGTGAGGTCGCAGAGCAGCACATAGTGCTCCCCAGACATGTTCATGCCGAGAAATTCTTCGGCAGAGCCGATGAACGTGCAGCTCTCGTCAAACCACATGGCGTACAGCACGGGGTCGCCGTCCACGAGCACATCGAGCAGAGCGCCGTCGCCGCCCGTGATCTGCACGCCTTCCCTGCGGTCGGGCGAAGTCCACCAGCCGTAGAAGGTATAGCCGTCCCGCACGGGCACGGGAAGCACATCCTGCGTGCCGTATGCGAGCAGAAGGGACATCGTGGTGTCGGTATTGTCCGTTGCATGCTGATAGTCGAGCGTCATCGCGACATAGTCGTATTCCTGCGCAAAAGAGTCGAGGATCCCTCCCACTTCCGTTCCGTTGACGGTACCCGGGATATTGAGGACGCCCTTCCCGTCGTCGCAGCCGGAGACATAATATTTTCCGTCGTCAGCCAGCGTATAGACCACGCCGTCGGCATATGCCTGTTCGGGCGCGGAAGGCGCCGGAGCAGCGCCCGCCCTGCCCGCCGCGTCGACGCAGGGAAAGACGATGACCGCCGCAGCCGTCACCGCAGCGTTCACGATGAGCAGGACGCGCCCCGCCCTGTGCGCGCGAAAAACGCACACGAGAACGGAAAACAACAGCACGATGCCGGTGCCCATCGGCATGACCAGCGCGGCAACGCAGTAAGGCACGGCGGCAAGCCAGACGGCGGGCACTTCCCTTTTCGACGTGTAATATTTGATAAGATACAGGACCAGCCTGCCGGCGACGAGCGTACACGCCGATGAAACCGCCAGATATGCAAAAAAGCTGAAATTCTGAACGCCCGACAGTTCCAGAAGTCCCGTAAGCCCCAGAACGCTGCCGGTTACGATATACAATACATTGAGCAGGATGATCCCCGCAAGGAAAGACGCGACCGTAACGCAGGAAGCGGCGAAGCCGTTGGCGCGCGCCGTCTTACCCGGCGCGGCATACCCCGGCGCACGCCGCCCCGTACGCCGCGAAGGCGCGGGCGTCGGCGCTGAAACACGCGCAGGCGCAGGCATCGGTGCGGGAGCAGGCACGGGATCGGGCACCCGCGGTGGCGGTGCAGGAGCGGGCGCAGAGGCAGGCTTTTTCGCCCGTTCGGGAGGCGGCGCAATCGCGGCGCTCCGTTCAGCACCGCACACACAACAGACGTCGCTATCGGCGTCATTGTTGGTGGAACACCTCGGACAGACCCAGGCCGTGCGCCGCGAAGGCGCAGAAGAAGACTTCTTTTTTTTGGGAGGCGGCGCGATCACGGCGCCCTTTTCGGTACCGCACACAAAACAGACGTCGCTGGCGTCCTCATTATTGGTGGAACATCTCGGACAGATCCAACTCAAACCGATACCTCCGTAGCCGACGGCGCTCTATTTTTTGACGATAAAGCGGAGAATTTTCAGATTGGCGGACGTCATGAACCGGCTGCTGCCGTCCGCTTTGATGAGCGCATAGCCCTTGACTTCCTTTCTTTGCGCGCGGGCAATGCCCTTGTAACCGCTGCGGGTGATGCAGTCCATGTCGTAACGGTATTCCGCGTCCCCCTCCCAAAGCGTTCCGTCCTCGTCAAAGACCGTCATGTCGGCAGATGCCGAGGGAGCAGGTGCAGGTGTGGGTGCGGGTGCGGGCGCAGGCGATGCGCTGCGGGCGGGCGCGCCCCCCTCCGCGCGGGACGCCATGCCGAGGATGAGCAGATTTTCCGGCGTGAACACGCGTTCGGCGCCGTCGCGTTTGAACAGGCGGTAGCACTTGACCCCCTTGCGCTCATACTGCTCCGCGGCGACATAGCCGCCCGCGCGCAGCTTTTCTTCATTCAGACTGATCTTATGCTCGCTCCAGGGCGCGCAGAAACCCGTGGGCGGAGCCTTTTCGGCAGCAGCGGACGTCCCCGTCCCCTCTGCCGCCGCCGACGTGGATGCCCCGGAAGAGGCTCCCGCCGCGCCTGCCGCATCCGAAGTTCCCCCGGCAGGCGTGGCGGCCGCAGGCGATAAGCTCTCCCCTTCGATGCGCACCATGCCTTCCGGCTTGATCTCCAGGATCTTTTTGGTATTGAGCACGTCGAGCACCTCGCGGGCGGTGGGACGGTCCTCCGGCTCGATCTGCAGCATGGCTGCGATCAGATGGCGCAGATGCTTATCCTTGATCTTGTCGCTGACCACGAGCTGCGCACCCGAAAGGTGCGCAACGCCGCAATACACCGTCTCGCCCGCCTCCACGCGCGCCTTGAGGCTGCCCGTCAGCCCCTCGATACGCGGATGACAGCCGCGCAGCTTCTTCTTGCCCTTCTCATCAATATATTCCTCTGTGACGAGATAGTTGTGGAAGATGATGCCGAGCGAATAGATATCCGACTTGGTGGATAAGTATGCGAGCGCCTCGTCCGCCATGTCATACATAAAGCATTGCGCGAGCTCGGGCGACATAAAGTTCTGATCGCCGCCCAGCTCGTCCGGGCGGATCTTGTCCGCAAAATAACTCCTGTCAAAGTCGATGATCTTTGCCACCGTATTCCCCGCCGAATTGACCGCGGCAAGGATGTTCGTCCGCTTGAGGTCGCTGTGGACGATGTTCTTGCGGTGGATATTGTAAAGCGCGCCCGCCGCCGTACGCATGACGAACAGCTTCTTTTCCTTGGAAAGGCGCAGGATCTGGCTGTCGCTGATCAGGTCCTCCACAAATTCGGACGCCTCGACATAGTAGATATCGTCTACAAACCAGTCGCAGGGAAGGATGATGTTTCCGCCCGGCCCCGCAAGACTTTCCAGCGCCTTGTTGATGGCGATGCGGTTATCCTTGAAGGATTCAAACTCCGCCTTCATACGGTTGTACAGCGTATCCGTCATGGCGCTGCCGCGCTTGGGCATCTTATACTCGCCGTAGCGCTTGAGAAAGTACTTCTTTCCTCCCTTGGTCGCCTCCGCCGTATAGCCGATGTTGGAAACCTTCCAGTCCGTTTCCAGTTTATATCCTCTTATGATCTTCTCTTCACTCATTCCGATTCGCTCTCCTTCAGATAGCGTGCATAGCCCGCGGCGTACTGTTCATATAACCGATCGCGCTGTTCAAGACATTCCGCCAGCTCGCTGCGCCGCTCCTCCAGCTTGTCCAGACTCGAGGCGATCTGTTCGCGCACTTCGGGCGGGAGCAGTTCCCTGTCCTTCTCACTGCGGTAGATCTGCATGATGATCTTCTCCGCGCGCTCCGCCCAGACCTTCTGCAGGTGCTTATCGGGAAGTCCGCCGATCTCGTCGTCAAAGTATTTTCTGCCATCCCTGACCTCGGCAAGCCCCGCGAGCAGCCCGTCCAGTTCGCTGCGGCATGCGGACGGGAGATCGAGCGCATCGGGCTGCCGCGTGCCGTCCGCAAGCTCTCCGGCAAACACGGCGGCGTCCCGTGCCTCCGTCTTCAACGCCTTTCTGGTCAATTCCTCGATCTCCGCCTGCGTCTTCTGGTACGCCTTGGACTTTACCTCCATGTTCGTTTCCAGTTTTTCGATGGCGCCATCGAGCTGTCCGATGAGTGCCGACGCCGCGCTCGTCGCCTCCGGTCGGCTCGCCTGCGCGAGCTGCCCGAGCCGCTCCGCAAGCTCCCCCTGCGTCAGCGCCTCGTACGCCTGCCCGATCTGCTGCACCGCGTCGGCATACGCCTGCGCATATGCGCGCTCGTGCTGTACGGCGTTCTCCTCGAGTTTTGCGCAGTTTCCGTACATTTTGGCGGAACGGTCAAAGAATCCCCGCTCCTCCTGCTTGCAATACTGCCGCAGACGGGGGAAACGTATCCAATATTTCTGCACCCACTCCACGAGTTTCGCGCGCAGTTCCTGCTCGCGCGTATCCAGCTGTGCGCGCCGGCGCCGCAGATCGTCCAGCTCGTTGCGATAGGGTGCAAAGTCGCTGTTTCTGATATACTCGCGGATGTATTCGCACAGCGCCTCGTTGTCGGCAAGCCTGTCCTTGACCGCGAACGCCACGCCCTCCATCTGGTCATCCAGCCCTTCCAGTTCCGCGCGGTAATCGCGCGTAAAGATCTCGGGCAGCGCCTTCACATACTGTTCCTCGATCGCCTGTTTGCGCGCGATCGCCGCCGCGCGCACCTGACCGAAGTCGGCAAAACC